>JBDGYW010000348.1:0-6764 GCA_039588935.1 Gemmatimonadota bacterium
GGAGATTACCATCTCCAGAGCGCTGGCCAAGGCCAATTCCGTGCCAGCCAGGCTGGCCAGGGGCACCTTCCAGGCCAAGGCCGCGACCAGGAAGACATAGAGGAAACAAAGAATCACCACTCCTTTGATCAAGGAGCGCGCCACTGGCCCACCGCCACCCTTAATTTCACCACCGAAATAGGCGGGATAATCCCAGCCATCGTACGTGTAGAAAATGGATGCGAACACGAGGCTCCAGCCGCCGAGTCCGGTGGCCGCGATGGGAACCGAAGCCGTACTACTGGGTGCCGACGACGCTGCGAATACCAGTGCTACAGTGAGACCAACAACGATCAGTGCCAAGACGGCAGCAGCGACCTGCTGGATTTTCGCGCCCAGGGCGAGGCCGCGTAATTGCAGCATTGCGAACAACGAGGACACTATGATTGCCAGCGGTGTTTGCCATAGACGCGCCGCTGGATACAAAATGGCGGCAAATTCAGTGACCACGACTGCCTTCAAGGCTATGTCGCCGACAAAGCACAACCAGTCGACCCACCCAATGACGAATCCGGGGAACGGCCCGTAGGCATTTCGTACTAGGGCGTAGGTTCCTCCGGAGCGTGGCGTCATTCCGATCAGTTCGGCCAGCACAAACGCGCACAACAATGAAAACAGGCCGCCCACCACCCAGAGGGATACAAAGATCAAGGGATCGGTTACAACCGTTGCGACTTCCCCTGGCGTGCGTAGAATTCCCAGCCCAATGGTGCCGCCGATGGTGGCAGCCAATGCAAAACCGCTGCCTAGGACGCGTTTCGGCTGGTGCGGGGCGTCACTGGCGCTCATTCATGGACCTCTTTTGCTCGAGATCACTATGCCGCGTTCGGGACCTGAACATCACGGAGGGAGAGGTTACACTTCACCTGCGCATTGTCAACGTAATGGTCCACGGGTGAAGTCGACATCTGAGGCTCCGTGCGTATTCGGGCCCGAACTTCAGACACCACCAGCGGGATGACGGTGTGGCGATTAAAACAAAGGTGACGAGATGAAAATCACGGTCAGTCTTTCGCTGCTGTCGGGTTTCACGATGCTGCTGGCGTGCATTGATGTTGAACCGACAGAACAATCCGATGACGCCAGACTGGTATTTTCGAGTCTGGAATTCGATCAGACGAATCGTGGCACCATCAATATCAATGGCTATGACCGACATTTTTCCGTCACGTTTCCCACTTCATATGACGAAGGCCAAACGTATCCGGTTGTTCTGTTCTTTCATGGTTGCATATGTCGTCCCGATGCCACCGACGAGACCGTTCTGAGGTATTTGGAATGGTCACCAAGGTTGGAACCGTATAGAGAAGATTTCATCACCATCAAGATGTCTGCCTATTCCGAAAAGAAACCGGAAGTTCCCCAAGAGGTTGATGGAGGAGGAGCGCGCGGTATGTGGTTCTGGCATGAAGGTTTCGAGTCAGAGCGTGACGATTTCGTGTTCGTTCATACACTGCTCAAGACACTGCGGTCGTCGTCAGATATCCACATCGATCCGGACAACATCTTTGGGGTGGGTCATTCGTCAGGGGCGATCTTTTTGATTTCGTTCGTGTTAGGTGGCCCAATCGATCTAACCGATGTCAACTTGAATGACACCTATTCCTTCAAGGCCATTTCCGTATCGGGAGGGTCGACGCTACGGAAAGGGATCGTCGATTTCAAAGAGAATACGCCCAGCACATTGCCGTCTGTTCTACACATCCAGGGCGAGCGGGACAAAGGGCTGTGGTTCAACGGTCAAGAAACGGGCAAGAGAGGCATCAATTTCCTGGAATTCGCCGTTCCTAATCCGCCGACAATTCTTGACGGACTACGAGACACAAGACATGGGCTCACCTACTCTGCATGGGACGAAAACACCCCTTCAAATCCAAGTACACTGGAAAGATGGGCCGAGCACCTTGGTCTCGAGTATTCAGGGTACGAGGAATATTCCCGATATTTCCTCTATAGATTCGGGTCGGTAACGACTTCAGAGAATGTGCTCGTCGGCATGAGGATCAAAGATTGCGGGCATGGTGTTGCCGCGGATCAGTATCAGTCTGATTTCTTCCGAGTATTCTCACAACAGAGTGGCGATCCGCGAGCCTACGACAGTGAGATTTCCCGAGACACCACCATGAGGTTTTGTAGATAGCGGTGATCAATAGGCATCAGACTCACGGTCACCCACTCTCATCATTCTTTGGCGGATTCCCGGCGGTGAGCAATCGTTCTGCGAAGTCGAGGCGCTCCTGGATTTCAGCCACTTGAGCGCGCGTATCGTTGAGATCGTCACTCAGCGCTTCGACCACCGGTCCCAATTCCGCATCGCTGCGTCCCATCTCGAGCTCTTTTTCCCGAATTTTCAGTTCTTTCATCTTGCGCGTGTGACCCATGGCCAGAGCCATGAACGCGGCGACCCCAGGGACACCAACAACAATTGCGACAATGGGCACCAGATTGAACAGATCCATGTTTCGTTCTCCTCGGACGGTCGCACCCACCCTTATACGTCGAGATGACCCGGACCCGCGGCCTACGGTATAGGATCCGTTGCTCAGCCCGTATTTATCACTGCACGGGACATTTCACAAGGACAATCCACGGTGTTGCCTATTACATCACGGCTGAAATCCACCCTGTCTTGAAGGCACCGCAGAGCGGGCGCGACTATTTCGAGTTCAGAGAGCTGCCTGGCGGTGGAAGTGATTGGCCCGAAAACGCAGGTTGGTCACCTGACGACAAATGTCGCGGTTGAGAGCACAAGGGTCGGAACCGGCATTGCCGGCACCGACCCGCTCACACATCCCACAATACTGCAGTGCCCTATTGAATCGGATATGCCGCGTCCGCGGGGTTGGCACCACCCACAGACAAAGTCTTCACGAATGTCCCCTCCGATGCGAGACGCACAATCAGTGCATTCGCGTCGGCGGTTGGCAGTATCGCAATGGATCCCGGATTCTCAGCCACGGACCGCAAGATCGACGACGCGCTCACGGAGAGCACCGGAGCCGCAGCAGCCGAACCGGAGAATACAAGCTGATTCCATTGGCGATCGATCTGCGACAACGATTGTGAGGTTACTCTCTGGTAGAATAGCTCGCGTGCACTTTCGTGTTCGAAGCGTCGTATCCGCCCGATACCGGGGAAGGTATTGGTCTGTCCTAGAAAAATGCGCCCGAGGTCCCGCACTGTGATATCAGAGATCGGATTTTCGCTGTGCACGACTACGGAGATCGGCTGGGCGTGCGCTCTTTCCGCGGTGGCTACGAGCGCAACCAATATGAGTGCTAGTGCGACGCCCGAACGCAGGCCCGCGCGACTCACTGACTGGATTGTTTTAAGCATGTCGATGTCTCCTCTTCCGTTCCCGGCTCAAAAACCGACGGAAATCGAGGTGGCAAGCTCCGTTGAGCTCAGCCCGCCGAACCGCTGGTTGTTGATTCCCGATGTGATGAACTGCACTTCGGCCTTGAGGAACAGTCCGCGATCGACCTGTATGTTTATCCCCGGAATCCACATCGTGGCCATGTCATCATCGATGTCGGTATTCGGGTCGAGCACCTCTAGCCGGATATAGGGGGTGAATCGTTGAGACACGGTCTTGTGCGTCATCGCCGAAAATCCCCACCTGGAAACGTCGGTGCCCGAGGACGGGTTGACGGAACCGGCTACACCCTCCAACTCTAACCCCACTGGCCCTGTACGCCATTGCATCTGCGCGCCATAGCTGAAGAGTGACGTCCGACCACCCGTGTCGTCGCCTGCAGCATCAAACTCGGTGAGTCGGTCGTAGTGGAACGATGCTCCGAAACTCAACCCCGGAGATGGGTGGAGTCGCACTCGCCCGGTGTATGCCTTGGCGGTGTTGTCGTCCTCGTCGAACGGGTTCAACTCTTCCGATTCGCCGTTGCTCATGAGCAGCACGTAATCCACGGGAGAGGAACCGATTTGAGTTTGCCCCATCGCAGCCACGCCGACGGCCCACCGCGGGTAAAAGCGCGCGTCGCTCCCGAATTTGTGATTCTTGTTTGTGCTTAGCGGTTCCTTGACGGTGAGCTGAGCAGGTTTGGCCGTGTGGATCTCATTGTAGATCCCGAAAGGTACGAACACTTTTCCGGCCCTCAGCGTCAGGCCGTTGCTCACCCGGTATTCCGCGAAGCCGTACTCAAGTGCCACATTACCGTAGTCCTCCTCGGTCGCGGGGCCGTGCTCCCAGGTGACGTCCGCAGCGACACGCAGGCGCTCGGTGGGACGGAAGTTGAATACCAGGTCGAACAAGTCCATGTCGAACGATCCAGACTGATCGCCCGCGTCACCCTCGAGTGCTCGTTCGAATTCTATGCTGGCATACCCGTTGATCTGAAGTTGATCTCCCACCTGTACCTGTGCGCGAGTTCCCGCGACTAGGCACATCAGGAGACCAACCACGCCGGGCAGCATTCTCGTAAGTTGCATACTTCTTCACTCCGTTGACGTGTGCGCTCGCCCAACGCCGTGCCCTATCGCACGGACCGCGATCAGCGAGTCATTCAGAAAAAATGTGACGCAAAACACAAGCCAGATGATGGCGTGCGTGTAACCTGTTGATTTATATGGAGATACGCAGGCTTGCTGAGTCGATTGGGTGGTATGAGATCCAGACTCGCAGAATCCAAACGCTCTGGATTCTGGATTCGGTGAGGTGCTGGCTTGCTTACGTTGCCCAGGAATGCGGAGGCACTATGAATCCGCGTCCGCCACCTTTCCGTTCTCTGGCATCATTGAACTCATCCGGTGAGGGCAAACGAGTAAATGGAATGGATGAGCTGGCGGCGGCCTCGGCCGAGGGCTGCTTGCTCCTCGATCACAATGCGCCATCCGTTTTCAGGTTTTCAAAGACGCGCATGAGGGACTTCCCGCGATTCATCGTGTAAAAATGAAGTCCGGCCACACCGTGTGCCAGTAAATCCTTACACTGCTCCGTTGCCAGATCGATTCCGTATTGAACAACGGCTTCCTTATCGTCAGCCGGCAGAGAATCTAGTCCACGACGAACTTTGTCGGTGATTGTGGTGCCGCAGATTTTGGCGAGATTTTCGGTCAACTTCACTGTATAGATCGGCATGACGCCCGGCACAACAGGAACACTGATTCCTTTGGCTTGAACTCTGTCCAAGAAATCGTAGAAAAACTGATTGTCGTAGAAGTACTGAGCAACGATGTATTCAGCTCCCTCGTCAACCTTCAGTTTGAGGTAGTCTATGTCTGCTTCGGGGCTAACCGCTTCCATATGCGTTTCCGGATATCCGGCTGCTCCCAGACAGAAATCGTAGCGGTCTTTGATAAACCTCAGAAGGTCTGAGGCATGCTGCATGGCATCTGGATGCGGCTCGTAATCCTCATCCCAGGTTGGCTCATCACCGCGAACGACAAACACAGTCTCTATGCCTAGGTTCTTGAACTTCTCCATCACTGACGCGACTTCATCCGGGGCGAGACCAACTCCAGCGATATATGCAACCACACTGAAATGTTTCTCATTCTTCAACTTCTCTAGCAGTTCATATGAACCTTCGCGAGTTGAACCGCCGGCCCCAAAGGTGACTGACACATAATCAGGTGATATCGGCGTCAGTAAATCCAACGCCTTATCCAGGTTGGCAGCCGCCTTGTCGGTTTTGGGGCGTGAGAATTCAAAGGATATAACGGGGCGTGTTCTGCTTTCGTTATACAGACGTCCTGCGTGCATGAGCACCTCCGTTGTCTGGATCGCAAATCACGTAATCGCAAACTTTGTGTCACGTGGCCATTGTGAACTTAACGCCTTCCCCACATATCCTGGACAGCTTGGTGTCGGAGCAACATACTTGGCGAGAGAGTTTCAGGGACCGTTCATCGAATTGGTATCCATCTAGCCGTTCTCGAATGGTGAAAGGGGTGATGGAGTGAAAAGAATCCATACAAGAATGGGTGATGGCTACAGCCATGATATGACTGAGGCTGAAGTCATGGGAGATTTGGAAGAGGGAACACGAGATGCTTCCGAAAAGGGTGAGGTACCAACGCTCACAGAGGATGAATTGTCGCACCTGTTCGACATCATCAGTAGCCCGGATCGAACTGTTGGAGTGGAGTGTGGGAAAGAGGTAGTCCTCAGCTACGACTCGATGACCACCAAGCTCCAACGAGCCCATATCCCGGTAAGCCAACTTCAATCTTTGCATATGTTCGAAAGAGGATTAGGTGCCGACACCTTGGAGCTGGCTCATATCGACTACAGCTTCAAGCCGGTAAAACCAATCGTGCCGTTCGAAAAGCCGATATTGGAACAAGCGGTGCTGATGACCATTGCTCCATTGTTCTATGGTGCCATGCCCAATCTGGGCTTGTACAGTCAGCCGGATGGTCCTTGCGTCAATCCCGGCGGCCTCTTCCCGCAAGGAAAAATCGCCGAAGCACAGGCTTCTTACGAGGAGGCAGTGGAATACGCGGTCAAAGACATGGTGTATGTCGGTAGTCACATGTATGAAGCAGGCGCGGATGGAATCAACTTTGATACAACCGCCGCTGCCGGAGACGCAGAGTTCTTAGCTGCCCTTCTGGCGGTGGAGACACTCAGAAAGAAATACCCCGACATGTGTATCGAGATGGGTATGGCTTCGGAGTTTGTCCTGGGTATGCACGGAGGGGTGACGTACGAAGGCGTGCGCCTTGCGGGGCTCTATCCGCACCAGCAGTTGAAGCTCGCGGAAAAG
>JBDGYW010000349.1:0-6756 GCA_039588935.1 Gemmatimonadota bacterium
ATCGACGACTCGCGCATCGACGCGGCGCTGGCGTTCGTCAAGAGTAAGGGAGTGGAGTTCCACTGGGGAGAGAAGGGTGCCGAGGACTTCAATGAGGATGCCACACGCGAGCAGTTGCGTGATTATCTGAGCGTATTGGACCTGGCGGATGAGTACAAGGCCGATTGTATCGGGTGGCAGTACCAGTTGGGCCTGCTTCCTCTCCGCCCACCGTCGGATTTCTCCGAGGGCCTTTTGAATTCAGTTTGTCGACCGGAGTCGAATGGCGACACGATCATATGTTCTACCGAGGCAGATCAGGGCAACGCCGTCCCGATGGAAATGATGAAACGCCTGCTCAAGGCCAAGGGTCTGCACCAGGCAGTGATGTTTCACGATGTACGCTGGGGTGCGGAATACGAAGGCCGGTTCTTGTGGGTGCTGCTCAACTCGGGCTCGTGCAGCGCGTATCCCTTCAATCACGATCCGGATTCGCTCGACGGCGTGCATAGCTACCGCCAACCCAAGACCTACTTTCCAGTGCCGGGTGGCACGTTTACGGGAGAGAGCCTGCCGGGTGACGTCACCTGGTCGCGCTGCTACATCAAGAACGACGAGCTGTGGATGGATATCGGCCGCGGTGAGGTCGTGAAGCTTCCACCGAAGACGCGAGACGCCTGGTGGTATGGCACAACTCGCGAGTGGCCGTTCATGGCAACCGACCTGGGCATCGGCCGAGACACGCTCATGGCGCATTATCTGTCGAATCACGTTGCAGTGGCATACGGCGACATCTTTGAGGAGATGGTTGTGCTGTCTCAGGAGTTGGGTTTCAGGGTGAGGATCTTGCGGGCGTAGGCTACTTCTTCAGCGACAATCTAGAGCCGAACCGCGAGTTCACTCGCGTGAATCCGAGGAAACGATGATACAACGACTGCTATCCGCTCTGCTTTCCGCACTGACGCTTTGTGTTGCCGCAATAACGGTGTCCTCGTGCTCTGATGAACCAACTCCTGCCTTGGCGCGGCAACCCGACTCCGTCTGGGTTGAGCAGACCCTTGCAGGCCTGACGCTCGAGCGGAAGATCGGCCAGCTCATCTGTTCGGACATCGATCTTCGCACTACGGCTGCAAGCGATTCCAACGCGCAGCGTTGGATAGAACTCACCAGAGACCATGGTCTGGGCATGTTTGTCCTCTACGGGGGAACGCCACTTGGTGTTGCGTCACTCCTCAACCAGATACAGGGTGAAGCGCAGATCCCGATTCTCATGGCGGCAGACTTCGAGGGTGGTCCCGGGCAGCAGGTGGTTGGGGCAACCGAGTATCCGGCGAACATGGCATTTGCCGCCATCGGGGATGAGGATCTCATGTGCCGCGCCACTGCGGCGGCGGCCGTCGAGGGTAGGGCGATGGGTCTCCACCTAACCTACACCCCCGTCGTAGATGTATCGCTCCGTCCGGACAACCCTGCTGAAAGTGTGCGGTCCTTCGGCGGAGACGTTGACCTGCTCGGGCGAATGGTTCGCGCCTACGTGCGTGGTTACCACGACAACGGGATGCTTGCTTCCGCGAAGCACTTCCCGGGTCGGGGTGATGTCGACCGGATGACGGATTATCCTGCTTTCAACGCGAACCTAAAGCCGGCGGCTGATGTCATCGCGAATGACTTTAGAGCTTTCAGGCTCGCGATCGAAGCCGGCGTCGACTTCGTGATGACCGAACATGTAGCCGTCCCATCGGTGACCGGCGGATCAGATCTCCCGGCAAGCGTCGAAGGCGAGCTGTCAACCGGATGGCTTAGGGACAGTCTTGGGTTTGAAGGCGTGCTCACGACTGACGACTTGTGGTACGACCACGTCGTCGAGCGTTTCGGGACGGAAGAGGTGACGATCAGGGCCTTCGAAGCCGGCCATGATATCATCTTGAAGCCAAGGGATCCTGTGGCAACGATCGCGGCCATGGCGGCTGCCGTCAGATCGGGACGAATCAGCGAAGACCGCGTCGATGCGGCAGTTCGCAAACTTCTCAGCCTCAAATCCCGTCTCAACCTGCACAACGATCGATTCGTCGACGAAGCTTTGGTGGGTGAGTTTGTGGGAACGCCCGCCCACCTTGCGATCGCGCAGGAGGTCGCCGACCGGTCATTGACACTCCTGAAGAACGACGGAGTTCTGCCCGTGTCGTCAGATAGGCTTGCTGGTGCGGTCAACATCAACGTTCAGAAGACCGCAGTCGATCCATCGCCGCCAGCACTTTCGGCTGAGCTGGAAGCCGCGTTCCCAGGCATTCAAAGCTTCACTCTAACCCCCGATCTCGACCCCACGGTCTACGAAGAGGTATGGCAGGCCGTAGACCAAACAGACCTGGTGATCCTCTCGCTGTTCGTGCAGCGGGACAAGCTGGGTGAGGCGACGCCGATTAGAGATTCTGATTTGGAGTTTCTACGGAGAGTGATAGCGGCGAAACGAGGTGGAGTTGTCGCGATGGCATACGGAAATCCTCACCTCATCAGAGAAATCCCGGATGTAGCATCGTTTGTTGTCGGCTACGGTGAGCGGGGCTGGTTTGGCAATCAGCCGGTCTATTTCGAGTCGTTCATCAAGGCTCTCACAGGCGATATACAGCCGACGGGAAACCTCCCCGTCAAAGTCAGTGATGAGTACGACATCGGAAGCGGGATCGGTTACTAGTGGCAAGGTGGCCCCCCTCGCCGTATCGTTAAGACGAGGCTCGTAAAGGCGACCCCTTGAGCAATCTCGAGCGCAGTGACATCGCGAAGCGAATCGCCGCACATCTGGATTCCGGACGTTTTCAATCCCTGTCACGCCAGATTGTGGACTGCGTCTGGCTCGAGGTTGTAGAAGGAGCACTTCGGACCGGCGACCGCATGCCCACCGTCCGGCAACTGTCCATTGAACTTGGACTGACTCCGCGTGCCATCGAAAGAGCGTACCAGCAACTAGAGCAGCTCGGTGTGGTGGCGACTCGTGCCGGTGAAGGCACGTTCGTGAGCCTCAACGCCCCTGACGGTGAGATCCGTGAGCGCTGGGTGAAGCTTGACGAGCTTTGTCGGGAAGCCGCTTCTCAGGCAGGAGCCCTGGGCTTCTCGATAGACGATCTCATAGACGCTCTGGTGGATCTCCGCATACCACGCATCAGTTCATACGACGCGCCGAGGCACGAATGAGCCTACTACCAACGGTATCGCCAAACTTCAGCGTGACCAAGTCATACGCAGGGAGAGGCAACATGGCAAAAACATCACCAACTGATACCCGGTATCCGATACCGGCAGGAGTAGCAGGTATTGCCGCTGCAGCTGGTTTGGGGGCGTTGACTCTTCTGTTTGCGCCGATCGAAGCTGCGGCCGCGGTGGCGGCCGGTGTGGGCATGTTTGTCGCCTCCTCGATCAAATACGCAGACCAGTGGGAAAAAGCGGTCGTGCTTCGAATGGGCAAATACCGTGGCCTACGCGGCCCCGGGATGTTCTTTATGGTCCCGATCATCGATCGCATCTCCTACCACATCGACCAGCGGCTTCGAACGACCGACTTCGGTGCGGAGTCATGCCTCACGAAGGACACGGTTCCGGTCAACGTCGATGCGATCGCGTTTTGGATAGTCTACGACGCTGAGCGGGCGGCGCTCGAGGTACAGCAGTACGAGTTGGCGGTCGTGCTTGCCGCCCAGACAGCGCTGCGTGACGCGATTGGCAAACATGACCTTGCGGAGTTGATCCAATCCCGCAAAGAACTGGGCCGAGGCTTACAAGAGACTCTCGACCGCAAGATGCACGACTGGGGAATCCAGGTGCAGTCGGTGGAGATCCGCGATGTCATCATTCCCAAGGGGCTCGAGGAAGCGATGTCTCGTCAGGCTCAGGCGGAGCGAGAGCGCCAGGCGCGCATCATATTGGGCACGGCTGAGACACAGATTGCCTCGAAGTTTGTGGAGGCCGCGGAGAGCTACAGCCAGAACCCCGTTGCGCTCAACCTGCGTGCGATGAACATGCTCTATGAGAGCATCGTCAAGAAGGGCTCGCTCATGGTTGTGCCGTCGGGCCTCACCGACTCGCTCAATCTTCCTGGATTGATGGGGATGGCCGGGGCGGCGGGAGTCAAACCGCCCAGCTCTGGGGAAGCCGAAGGTGCGGCATTGCCGAAAGACACCGCAGGAACCAACGAATAGAACTTCTGGGGATCACATGAATCCACGATCGTCTGGCAGCGCAGTCGCGTGCCCAGTCTTCTTGGTGCTTGCTGGTTTGCTCGCTGGCTGTGCAACCGGCGACGATGGGGTAGAGCATCTACACGAAGATGCCCTGGTCTGGGACACCCACAACGATCTTGCCTATCGCGTCCTTTACGAGCAACTGGACATCGGTGGGCGCTTGCCGGCTGGTCACGTGGACATTCCTCGGCTCCGAGAGGGTGGCGTTGACGTTCAAGGAGTTGCCCTTTATGTCGAGAACTTCCTGTACGAGATGCCAGGACAGTGCTCTCGACAAGCGCACGAGCTGCTGACGGCGATGAAGGCTGCGATCGATTCGCATTCAGAAGATGTGGAACTCGCGCGAACCGGCGCCGACATAGAGCGGATCGTGGCCGCCGGAAAGATAGCGTTGCCCATCGCCATTGAGGGTGGCCACGCCATCGAGGCGAGCCTGGACAAACTACGGGAGTTCTACGACCTGGGCGTTTCGTCGATGACGCTCACTCACAACGTGTCCCACGACTGGGCGGACGCGGGCGCCGACGATCCCCGGTGGGGCGGTCTCAATGATCTCGGTAGAGATGTAGTACGAGAGATGAACAGCCTGGGTATGGTAGTCGATATCTCCCACGTGTCAGACTCTACGTTCTTCGACGTAATGGAAACCACCGAAGATCCGGTAATCGCGTCACACTCCGGATGTCGGGCGCTCAATCCCCACCATCGTAACATGAGTGACGACCAGTTGCGCGCCCTGGGGGAGAACGGTGGCGTCATCGGCATTGTCTTCGTGCTGAACTATCTGACGCCCGAGTATCTGGAGGCGATGAATCAATTGCGAGCTGTGGGTAGGCCTTCATTCCGTCAGGTTCCGGAAATCGAAGACATCGATCTCCGGATCGCCGTGAACCATCTCAATGCCGCCCGCGACTGGCCGCTCGAGAATTTGCCGACAATAGAGGATGTGCTCGACCACATCGACCACGCGGTCCGGATCGCCGGGGTGGATCATGTTGGACTCGGGGCCGACATGTATCCGCGAACTCCGTCTCCTGTCGGCATACGCGGCGTGCACGACTATCCAAACATCACTCGGGGTCTGAAGGAACGCGGCTACTCGGACGAAGATGTCAGGAAGATTCTGGGTGGGAATTTCTTGAGGGTGTGGAAGGCGGTGACGGATGGGGGGTGAGGTGAGGGCGAGGCAGGCCATGGGAGGAGGGGGCGGCATGGACGGCATATGCGGCAGATTGGGTGTGGAGAGTTGCTGAGCCGTCTCGGGCTACGAACCCGCGAGCAGCGCGCCTGGGCGATGTACGACTGGGCCAACTCGGCGATGATAACCATCGTGGTCACCGCGGTGTTCCCGATCTTCTTCGCCCAATACGCCGCCGCAGGGCTGCCTGCAGCGACCGCGACATTCAGGTTCAGCGTAGCCACGACAATCGGCCTGACGATCATCGCGATCCTGGCGCCGATCCTCGGCGTTTTCGCAGACAATCGTGCTGCGAAGAAGCGGTTCCTGGGAGTGTTCCTGGGGCTTGGTGTGGCGGCGGTTGCGTCGATGTTTTTCATCCAGCAAGGGCACTGGGTGCTCGCCGCCGTGCTGTTTGTGCTCGCGAACATCGGTGCCAACGGGAGCTTCGTGTTTTACGACTCGCTGCTGCCTCACGTGGCCGGTCGCGACGAGATCGACCGTGTTTCCACCGCTGGCTACGCACTGGGCTACATTGGCGGGGGATTGCTGCTAGTTGTGGTCCTGGCTGTGATTCAGAACCCCGGCTGGGTAGGCATTCCAGCTGGCGAAGGAATCACACCGGAGCAGGGCTCTCTACCTGCACGCCTCTCGTTTGTGGCAGTTGCTGTTTGGTGGGTGCTCTTTTCGATCCCACTGTTTCGCAGAGTAAGGGAGCCGGCGCTGCGAGTTTCTGGGGCCGAGCGGGCCGCCGGCATTCGTGCTGCCCTCATCCAGCTCAAAGACACGGTCACCGCCCTCCGCAAGTACAGAAACGCGTTCTTGATGCTGCTCGCCTTCCTCATCTACAACGATGGAATCGGGACCATCATCCGGATGGCCACGATTTTTGGAGACGAGATCGGTATCGAGCGCGGAGCACTCATTGGGTCGATCGTAATGGTTCAGTTCGTGGCCATACCGTTCGCGTTTGGGTTCGGTGCACTTGCTGGAGTAATCGGGGCAAAACGGTCGATATTCCTTGGCCTCTTGGTCTACGCCGGGATCGCGATGTTTGGGTATTTCCTTACCACGGCGACTCAGTTCTTCTTGCTCGCGATACTGGTTGCGATGGTGCAGGGCGGCACCCAAGCTCTCAGCCGCTCGCTGTTCGGCAGCATGATCCCGCGCAACAAGTCGGGGGAGTTTTTCGGCCTGTTCGCGGTGTTCGAGAAATTCGCGGGGATTCTCGGGCCAGCGGTATTCGCCCTCGTAATCGCTCTTACACACTCGAGTAGGAACGGTGTGTTCGCTTTGATAGTGTTCTTCGTTGTGGGGGCGGCGCTGTTGCTCCTGGTAGACGTAGAAGAAGG
This sequence comes from Gemmatimonadota bacterium, assembly GCA_039588935.1. Lineage (GTDB taxonomy): Bacteria > Gemmatimonadota > Gemmatimonadetes > Gemmatimonadales > GWC2-71-9 > JBDGYW01. The sequence goes on from JBDGYW010000349.1 coordinate 6,741, forward strand.
GCAACGTGTCGCAAAG
>JBDGYW010000350.1:0-6721 GCA_039588935.1 Gemmatimonadota bacterium
CGGACTGGAGAGCGCCATGCTGGCGCATTTCTTTACCGACGTCGGTCTGTACACGCTGCTGCCGATCATTGCTTTGCAGGTGGGAAAGAGCGGGCTTGCTGCCGCAATCGCGGGGGTGACGATCGTTGTCATTCTCGGCGTGAGCTGGGCCGTATGGACGCTGGCTCGCGAGAGGGCGTATTCTGAGGGCGTTGTGATGGTGCACGGCGCGCGACAGGCAGATCATGAGGTTCGCATAGAGATGAAGATGAATATGAAGCGGCTCGGGAACTCGGACCTGCACATCTCGCCGATCGGCCTGGGCACCTGGGCGATCGGCGGTGAGGTCGACTTCGGCTGGGGGCCGCAGGACGATGCCGAATCGATCGCGGCGATTCACCGGGCGGTGGAACGCGGCATCAACTGGATCGACACGGCGCCCGTCTACGGACTCGGCCATTCGGAACGGATCGTCGGACAGGCACTGAGCAAGCTCGACCGCGCCAAGCGGCCCCTGGTGTTCACCAAGTGCGGGCTGGTGTGGAATGAGCAGAGAAACATCGGGCACTCGCTGAAGGCGGCCGCGGTCCGCGGCGACGTGGAAGCGAGTCTGAAGCGGTTGCAGGTCGAAGTTCTCGATCTCTGCCAGATCCACTGGCCGTCACCGCCCCCCGGGAGGGAGCCTGCACCGGAGATCGAGGAGGGGTGGAGCACACTGGCGGAGTTGAAGCGAGAGGGGAAGATCCGTTATATCGGCGTCTCGAACTTCAGCGTGGCCCAGCTGAAGCGGGCTCAGGCCGTCGCCCCGGTCACCTCACTGCAACCACCCTACTCGATGCTGATGCGACAGGTCGAAGAGGAGATTCTCCCCTTCTGCCAGGAACACGACATCGGGGTAATCGGCTACTCGCCGTTGCAGAATGGCCTGCTGAGCGGCCGCTGGACGCGGGAGCGGATCGCGAGCCTACCTGAGTCGGACTGGCGGAAGAATCACAACCCGGCTTTCCAGGAGCCGCACCTGACGCGCAACCTCGAGTTCGTCGAACGGTTGCGGACGGTAGCGGACAGCCATGGACGCACGCCGGCCGAGGTCGCGATCGCCTGGACGCTGCGCCATCCGGCAGTCACGGGGACGATCGTGGGGGCGCGCAATCCGGCGCAGGTGGACGGATTCATCGGGGCTGCGAAGCTTCGCTTGGGCGAGGCCGATATCAAGGAGATCGCGGAGGCTCTCCCGCCATCCGTCAGTCTGCTGGACCGCTGATGGCCAGATGACCTCTCCAGGTGCCTGGGCTGATCGACAGGCGGTCGCCGCCGGCGGCATCGTATATCATCGCCAGTGGCCCAATCGAACCGAGAGGAGAATTGCTCCATGACGAACAAGCCGAGCGAGAAGGAAGAGGAATATTTCGCGAAATTGGAGTTTGAGCGAAAGAGGAAGGCGCAAGCCGAGCAACAGGCCAGGATGGCCGAGGAAGAGAAGCTCAAGCTGAAAGAGCTGCACTACATGCACTGCCCCAAGTGCGGAATGAACCTGATCACGATCGACTACAAGGGGATCGCCGTCGACCGGTGCTCGGGGTGCGAGGGCATCTGGCTCGATTACGGCGAGCTGGCAGAGATCGCCAGGCTCGAGAAGAGCGGCCTCGACAAGCTGTTCAGTGTGTTCAAGAAGTGAACGCGAATCGTTGCGGCCGCGCCACCCGCTCCCAGTCGGCGACCTGCATGATGATGGAATCGGTCAGCGAGCCGGCGTTGAAGGCGATACGGTCGTTGTCGAACACCGATTCGTCGGCGTAGAGCGGGAAGGGGAGGATCGGCTCGCCGAACGGTGGCACGTCGCCGGACAGAAGCCCGGTGCGTTCCTGCAGCTCTTCTGCCGTGGCGAAGCGGAGCTTGCGCGCGCCGAGGTGCCGCCGGATCGCGCCTGAGTGGATCCGGCGCGCGGCGCTGATCACGAACAGCGCGTAGTCCTTATCCACCTTCATCAAGAGCGCCTTGCCGCCGATCTCGAGCGGCTCTCCGCGGGCCTTCGCCGAGTCCTCCGAGGTGCGTGTCGGGGCGTGCTGCAACTCGTGGAAGGTCACCCCCTCCCGCGTCAGTAAGGCCCGGATCGATTCGAGCACGGTCACGCTACAGCTCCTCGCGCCGCGCGGCCACCGCCGCGTCGAATCGCAGCGGTCATCTCGCACACCCTCAGTATAGGGGATTCCAGCGTGCCGCGTGCTCCTGGCCTATCCTTGTCATCTTCTAGAGTGGAATGAGCCACTCCCTTCCGGTGATGGTCGAGCGCATTTGGTCTAACGTAGGGCCTGGTACGACCACTGGGGGCGGGTCAGCTTCACCTGGTGAGAATCGATAGCGTCGCCCGGGAGATCGTGAACTCCGGAGCGCAACTCGCCGCCATTTCATCAAGCCACGGTTTCTCCGACCTTCCGTCCATGTCCCGCCAGTTCAAGCGTTTCGTCGGCACGACGCCCAGCCGGTATCGTCGCCGCGCCGCCGTGACGAATGTCCGAAACAGACAATTCAACGTGGCCGAAAGGGCCAATTGATTCCGACCCCTAATCGGCGTATTTAGGCTGCAATGCTCCCTTGTGTATGCCGCGTCAGAGCGGTCATAAGTTATCCGCTCTGGCCGGATCGGCATACCCGCTCGGGTTGGGGAGGCCGCGACAGAAAGATCTCGCTTCAGAGTGACATCGCGAACGGGAGAAGTGCGGATTCCTCTCCCGCCAGCGTTTAGTCGGGTAGGTCTGAGACTCGCCTACCCCAAGGAGGAGGGTCATGAGAAAGGCATTCTTCGGAATCGTTCTCTTGCTTCTGGCGGTGCCCGTCTACTCCCAATCGCCGCTGATAACCTGGACGACCTGCCCTCCAATAGATTGGTTCGGCCCTTGAGGTAGGATTTCGGGCAGACCGGGAGGCTCAGATGCATGAGGAAGCTCCCACTCTGGATCCGTTGGCCCGAACTAGTCGCCGCACAGACAGAATTCCAGCCCGGATCGCAGACGGAAGAATGGGACTGTCGACCCGAATCGCAGAAATGGCAGATAGGCTTCATGGCTGTCTCCTTTCATGACGCAGACCATGCAACGAGACGTTGCACTTGAAGGAGGAAACTGATGAGGAAACTGATGAGGAAGAACATGGTGAGAACGTGCATGGCAGTATTGTGTGTAGTAGTGGGTCTCTCATCGGTAGCAGCGCAGGAAGAGGCTCAGTCCGAGTCAACATTCAGCATCACTCCTCGCATCTGGTTTGGGAACTTAGATCAGGTCGAGGGAGAAGGTGAGCGGATAGAGGCCTTTGTAATCCCACTGGCTGGCCTCACCCTGACGTTCAGCCCACGCTCCCTGCCCAATACGAACTTCCTGCTGACCATTCTCGCTGGCGAGGGAGACGGTGATTTTGTGTATTATCAGATTCCAGGCGGAACAGCTGAGGCGGAACGGCTCGATATTGAGTTTCTTGTCCGGCGTAACTTTCCGAATCGGACCTTCTCCTTCTTCTATGGAGCACGTTTCATTGAGTTCGATGACACCAATACCATTATGTGCAGTTCATGTTTCTTTGCACCGTTCTACAAGGCCGAAGCGACGAGTAATGTCTTGGTTGCCGAAGTGGGTGTTGGCGGTGTCAGTGATATCACCGAAGACAGTCGTCATCGCCTCTTCGGTTACGTCACACTAGGCTACGCGTATTCTGATTGGGAATGGGAGGCGATTGAGGGTGGCACCCCTTTCACTGAAGACGGCACGGGTACAGATCTTGCTTGGGATCTCAATTTTGGTTATCAGTGGCACATCAGCCCCAAGATCAGCTTCAGTGGCCGTCTGAGAGGATTCTTCATTCCTGAAAAGAACGACGAGGGACTGGAGAAGCTAACATCTATCCTCGGCCCGGATTTCGCATTGACGATTCGCTTCTAGTTAGATTGGAGTCGCTTTATGGGGAGGGAGAAAGGGAGATGAGCAAACGGCCTGCGTGGCCTGCGATCCCTAGCTATTTAGTGGTAGCCTCCCTGACCATAGCATGGGCGCAGGCGGCGGACGAGCGGTTGGCGTTGATCATCGGAAACAGCGCCTACACCCACACGAGCCGCCTCAAGAACCCAATCAATGACGCCAGGGCTTTGTCTGAGGTTTTCAGGCGGCTGGATTACAAAGTCAGGCTTGGAATCGATCAGACAAAGGCCGATCTGGATTCTCTAATTGATTCGTTCTCCCATGACATTAAGAAGGCGGAAGTCGCCGTGTTTTTCTATGCGGGTCATGGAATGCAGATCGACTCCAAGAACTACATCGTCCCGGTCGATTTTGATCCGGAGTCCGACGTCATTCTAATAGATCAATTGCTGAGTTTCGATACGATTCTCAACATGATGACATTGGGGCCCCGGATCAACATCGTGATGCTGGATGCATGCCGCGACAACCCCCTGGCAACGAAGTTGGCATCGAACATATTGAGCGGCCGATCGCTGAGCCTCGACGGGAAGAGAGGAGTGAGATTGATCGGCCAGGGGCTCGCGGAAGTAGAAGGAGGAGTTGGGACGCTAATCGCCTATGCCACGCAGCCGGGCAATGTGGCCTCGGATGGGGCCGGAGACAACAGCCCCTTCACGGCAGGGATGTTGCAGCATCTAGAGACCGAAGGCCTGGAAATCCGGGAGTTTCTCACTCGTGTGCGGCGGAGCGTAGTCGCGGAGACCAGCGGAAAACAGATCCCCTGGGATCATTCCTCTCTGGTCGATAGATTCTTCTTTAGGAAGAAGCCGAGAAGATTCGCGCCACCTCCGTAGAAACCAGCCAGAGAGTCGACTACCGGGGACTCAGATGGAGACTTTCTCAGAGACCGCAGGCACTTACCCGATCAACAGTCGGCTGGGCACGTCAGCTCTCTCGTCGGCAATGTCAAGATCGTTTCCTCCAACAGCTTTCCTCCTATCCTGTACGCATTGGAGCCACCTTAGCAGACTGTCCGAATCCTGGGGGCCACCTCTGTTATCGAGAATGATGGTGTCTATGGAGGCGACTACGTTTAGAAAGTGAGATAGTAAGAAGTCACAATGAGTCGTGACCAAGACACGTTCTATTAACTCGGCGAGATAGTCGGTGAGACGCATTGAATGGAGACTGAGACCCATGAGGGACAATAAAGAGGAAACTGGTCAGGTGAGCGCACAGCTCCTGAAATGGCTTGCTTGCGGACTGATGTTTGCGATCGTCAATATCGCTTTCGCGGCGAGTGAGTCGGAACCGTTTGGAATGCGGGAAGCCCTCATGGCGGTGGAGTGCCTGCATCGCTCTGATGCGAGTGCATTCCAGGGTACATTCCGATCCATCGGAGACCCGTTCGGTGTTGCTGGAACTCACTACGCTAGCAGCCCGGTGTTCATTACCTCCAAGCTCAGTTTCGGGACGGAAGCACAATTTGTCTTTGATCAATATTTGTCCATGGAGAGAGATCAATGCAAGGATTTCTACTACGTTGTGGCAGACGAGATCACGATCGTCGAGCCGGGGGCCACGATCCTGTGGGAAACGACGGGAGTCATCGAGTCGCCCTTTGGCCGAGGGTCGGCTCCCGCAGGTGCTTCCGGTTCTGGCAAGGGTGAATCCGGCGTTGATGGTACGAAGGGTGCGCCTGGGAATGCGGGCTTCAATGGCACCAACGCGCCGACTCTGGTGCTGTTGACCAGGAGTATTGGTGGGAAGGGAAAGCTGAGGCTGGAATTCAGGGGAGGGAATGGAGGAACGGGAGGTGCCGGTCAGAACGGCGGGGACGGAGGGGCAGGACGCCAGGGGAGGCCCGCTGTCGCGTCGATGTTAGGGTGCAAGCGCGAAGCCGGTCGGGGTGGCAACGGCGGCAATGGGGGTGCGGGCGGGCCCGGGGGGACAGGTGGCAACGGCGGGGTCGGTGGCACGGTGATCCTGATCACAAGCCATAACGGTGCAGAGGCCGCGAACGAATTGATTCTCATGGATGTCAAAGGCGGCGCGGGGGGCCTCGGCGGGCCTGGGGGGGTTGGCGGAAGGCCGGGCCCCGGTGGGTCGGAAGGGGCCCCCAGCCCTCCCCACTGCCGTCCTGCCAACAGGAACGGCGTTGAAGGGAAGCGAGGCGATCCCGGGACAGAGGGTAAGGATGGCACGGCGGGGGGATCTGGCGATCACTACGTGATCCCGCTTTCGAGCGGAGAGCTGAAGGCGGTCATGCGGGGTCCAAAAAAGCGATGAGAATATTCGTTTTGGCCGTATTGCTTGTCGTCGGCATGTCGAACGCGAGCTCGGCCCAGGAAGATGATCGAGACCAGGGAGTTGATATATTCAGTCGCGTATCAGAACGCGTAGATTTGCCACAGTACGCGCTGGTAATCGGGAATGAGAAGTACGAGCATCTAACGCCGATCACCACTGCCCCCAACGATGTCAAAGCTGTATATGATGCGCTGGAAGCGCTGAGATTCAAGGTTGACACCGCCCAGGATCTGGACTGGAAGTCATTCCTTGATAGGCTAGACGAATTCGTAAAGCGGTACCTCGGTCATGCCCAACCTGAGACAGCGCTCGTGCTATTCTACTTTGCGGGCCATGGATTTCAGTACGAAGGAAGGAATTACCTAGTTCCGATAGATGCTTTGGACGACGCTAGAACGCTTCCAGACAAGAGTATACCGCTTGCAAGCATCGTGGAAACACTCGCCCGCAGCAATGTCGCCCTTGCGCTGATGTACATCGAT
>JBDGYW010000351.1:0-6704 GCA_039588935.1 Gemmatimonadota bacterium
CGACAACATCATGCTCTCCGGGCGACACGCTTTGGTGACGGACTTCGGAGTGGCCAAGGCAGTGAGCGAGGCAACGGGCCGCCAGAAGTTGACGACCGAAGGAATTGCACTTGGGACACCTGCCTACATGGCACCAGAGCAGGCCGCCGCCGATCCTCATATCGATCATAGAGCCGATATCTACGCAGTGGGGGCAGTCGCATACGAGTTGCTGACTGGTCGACCACCGTTTACTGGCACAACGCAGCAGGAGGTACTGGCTGCACATGTGACACAGGCTCCAGAACCTGTGACAAAGTACCGCGAGTCTGTGCCTCCTGCCCTCGAGCAGTTGGTGCTGAGGTGCTTGGAAAAGAAGCCTGCCGACCGTTGGCAGACCGCCGAGGAGTTGTTGCCGCAGCTGGAGGCGCTTGCCACGCCGAGTGGCGGGCTGACGCCGACTGGGACGATGCCGGTGACGGCCACCTCGCAAAACCGCCCGCGACGAGGTCTTGTTGGGGCGCTTGGCGCGGTAGCCGTGCTGACGGTGCTTGGTGGATCGATCTGGTTCTTCGGACGCGGCTCAAACTTCGAGACAACTGTCAACGCGGCGCTCCGACCGCTCGATGAACGTCCCTGGGTAATCGTAGCCGCGTTCGAGGGTCAGTCGGACGAACCTGAGCTGCTCGATCTTGCGCGGGCGGTCATCATGGCGACACTTGACCAGTCGGAACTGGTCATGGCCGTTCCCGACAATCAAATCCGTGGCGCCCTAAGCGCGGCCGGCCGGGCCGACACGACACGTGTGGATAGCGAACTGGCTCGCGAGCTTGCGGTGCGGAACCGCGTCGCTCAGGTGGTGGAGGGCCGGATCGACCACCTTGGCAGCACATACTCCATCGTGCTTCGTCTCGTAGACGCCGATGGTGGTACGGTGTCGGCGACAGCATCACAGACTGCAGAGACCGAAGCCGAACTGATGACACAACTGGCTGTGGCGGGGAGCCAGCTGTTTCCTGCATTGGCCGGAGACCAGATCAGTGCCAGAGCTGCGAGGGAGTTGTTTACCGTAATGACGCCGTCGTTCGAGGCGTATAAGCTTGCTAATGAAGGAAGCTGGGCTTATGCGCGCGGCGATGGACAATCGGCTGCCGACCTGTACAGGCAAGCGTTGGAACTCGACCCCGAATTTGCCTGGGTTTGGAACAGGATGGGGGATCTGTTTTACGCAGGATTTGAGGGAGGGAGTCGTGATTCCGCTCGGTATTACTTCCAGGAATCTCTGAACCGGCGGGACGGACTCGATTTGCGGACCGCGGCGAATGTGGAAGCCAAAATCGCAATGAACGACAACGACCTCGCCACTGCCCTTCGGATTTACCAGCGCATGGAGCGGAATGGTAGGCCTTGGTACCACAACCATTCCCTGGTTTTGGGGGGGCTGCGCCGCTATGAGGAGGCGGCCGACCTAAACAGGCGTTCCCTGTCGCGTCAACTCCGACCTTCTCCCCTGACGCTGAACAACTTCTTGTGGCAGCTGTTCATCATCGGCGAGTTTGACGAGGCGCGTGAGGTGTCGCTGCTGCTGGACAGCCTGGGGCACATGGCGGCGCCACTTCGCGCGCTGACCCTGGCAAGCCTGGACGCAGAATGGGACCAACTGGAGCAACTGGCCGAAACATTACGCGACGATCCGGCGGCACCAACGTTCTATAGACGTGTCGGAGCCCGGACCCTGGCTGCAACGAGACTCCTCCGTGGCCGGGCAACCAGTGCGAGGGAACAACTGGAAGACGAACGTGAGCTTGCCGAGCGCGCCGGCGCTACAAGCCCAGCGCCTGTGTTTAGTAGCGTATTTGACAGCTGGTATACAGAGGGGCAAATGCAACCGCTGTCTGAGTACTCTGCTCAGGACACGAGCGCGCTCGGGCTGTATCTCCGATCGGTGTGGTCTGCAACTGCCGGCGACACAGCGACTGCACGGCGTGAACTGGAGCGACTGTTGTCGCACCCGGATGCGGATCTGGGACTCTACGGCGAAGTCCCGGTCTTCCTCAAAGCCGTCATCGCTGCACAAGACCGACGTTGGCAGGAAGTCGTAGACCTGCTGGGGCCGGGTGCCGCGAGAGGCTATGATGTTGGACGACTCGTTGTCTATAGCCCGCGGATTCCACGCCAATGGCTTGTGGCGGAAGCGTATCGCTGGCTCGGACGATCCGACTCCGCCGCCGCCTACTTTGAGCGTGTCGCCGAATCACAGAGTAGTCCTACGGAGTTGCGAGAGGTTCGCCCATCCGTCTACCCGTTCGTGCACCGCCGCTTGGCGCAGGTGTACACAGAAATGGGTGAAGAGGGTAGAGCAGCACACCACTGGAACTTGTTCCTCGAGGTGTTCACAGATCCCGATCCGGAGCTCGAGTTCATGGTGGTCGAGGCGCGGCAGGCGCTCGCCGAGTTGGCGAGGGAGGGATAGGCACAGGCGACAGCTCTTGCGGGGCACCGAGGATTAGAAATCCTCTGTCCCCCTCGGAAGCCCCGTCGCACGGGGGCTCTCGGACCGATGTGCTTTTAATGTGCTTCGGAACGGCGAGTTTCTTCGCTGCCTTCCTGGTGTCTCGCACCGTCAGACAGCTATCTCAATACTCCTCGATATCTCTGAGGGCAGGGGAGGGCAAAGGAAGGGCACGGAGATATGTTCGCTCAGGCCCTGTAGGCATGCGGACTGGCTCCGTGTTCCAACCTTGGCCGGTGCGATTGCGTGAAACGCTCCCTACTTGTGTATAGGCACGACTGGAGTCTAATTGCGCTGATCGTCGAACGACTGTGCATCTCTGTGGAACAGTATCTGTCGCAAACTGCCTCCCTCTCTCTTGAAAACGGTCGTGAAGCGGACGCGGATCTTCTCGGGTGCTCTACCTCGCACATGAAAGTCTTCGGTGAAGAAGCCCCAAGCCAACCCAACGCCTCCGTCGACCGCGGTATGTATTTCCTCCTCTGTGATGCGGTAGTACTCAACAGACGCAAAGAAGGGGCGAATCGTCTGCAGCTGGTGTTCCCTGGACTCTCCGACACGAGGGTCCCTGGTCCTCCAACCAAACCCGGTCCCAGGATTATTGCTTAGCCCGGGTGTGTCGACGATCCTATCAAGATCGCCGGCATTCCATGCCGCCAAGCTGGCGCGAACCTGCTGTTCGACGTCCGACGGAGTGATCCCCTGTGCCCATGCCATTCTGGTGGGGGTAAGTAAGAGCGTACTTGCGATAACGACCGTAACACCGATAGTGCCATTCACGAACAAGCGCATAGGACCCTCCTTGGCGGCCACGGGCAAACTCGTAAATCAACTGACCAGCCTATCTCGATATCCTACACCCGACTCGCGACATAGCAATACGTTGGATCATCCCAAGTGAAGAAGGCCGGACACCAAGCTTGGTAATCAACGTCAGCCCAACGAAGGACCCGCTGAGGCTTAGCTGGGAGTACCTACCGTCGGCCGCCCAGTATTGGATGTGCCCAGCGACAGAATTTGGCCGGGGAGCAGAGGATTTTCAGTCCTCAGATATGGTCCCCGATATCGGTACCCACCTGTACGAAACGACATCAAATGACGTCGTGCCGCGGTTCCGATCCGGCGAGTTGTGTCATTGAGTGTCGTTTGGTGCACGTCAGTTCACGCACATTCGAGGCACACGGGGACACGTCCCAAGTGTCCGCTTCAGCCCACCTCTAGCCAATATCTCAATTGAGTCGTAACGTTGGGGTTGCTTCCCGACCCGTGGAGCCAACTTCCTATGCCCGATGTACTCGAACGCCTGAAAAGTGCGCTTTCCGACCGCTATGCCATAGAGCGAGAGATCGGCAGTGGTGGGATGGCGACCGTCTACCTCGCCGAGGACCTGAAGCACGAGCGCAAGGTGGCAATCAAAATCCTTCGCCCGGAGCTTGCTGCAGCGTTGGGCCCTGAGCGATTTCACCAAGAGATCAAGATCGCCGCGCAACTTCATCACCCCCACATACTGCCGCTGCACGATTCGGGTGATGCTGGCGGCTTCCTGTATTACGTCATGCCCTATGAGGAGGGACAATCACTCCGCGAGAAGTTGGCGAAGGAGGGCGAACTTCCGATTGCTGAAGCTGTGCGGATACTCCGTGAAGTCGTCGATGCCCTCGCGCATGCGCATGAACACGGCGTTGTCCACCGCGACATCAAGCCCGACAACATCATGCTCTCCGGGCGACACGCTTTGGTGACGGACTTCGGAGTGGCCAAGGCAGTGAGCGAGGCAACGGGCCGCCAGAAGTTGACGACCGAAGGCATCGCTCTCGGCACACCGGCGTACATGGCTCCCGAACAAGCTGCCGCCGATCCGCACATTGACCACAGGGCCGACATCTACGCCGTCGGGGCCGTTGCATACGAACTGCTGGCCGGACGTCCGCCCTTTACGGGTAACACACCGCAGGAACTGCTGGCGGCACATGTAACCAAAGCGGTGGAGCCGGTGACCAACTACCGGGAGTCCGTGCCGCTGGCGCTGGCTGACCTCGTGATGAAGTGCCTGGAGAAGAAACCGGCCGATAGGTGGCAAACCGCAGAAGAACTGCTGCCCCACCTGGAAGCACTGGCAACGCCGAGTGGGGGATTGACGCCTACAACGTCACAGCCGGTGGTGAACGACTGGAAGCTCAACTGGAAGCCGCTTGCTGCAGTTGCTGCCGCTGCTGCGGTTGTCGTGTTCGCAGGTGTGTCACTCCTCCCGACCGATAAAGGCGCCGATCTGGATCCGGAGCGCGTGGTTGTAGCCCCGCTCGAAAACCGAACGGGAGATCCGGAACTGGATGTCTTCGGGCAGATCGCGGCGGATTGGATCAGCGAGGGCCTGCAGCGCACAGGGCTAGTCGGCGTGGTGCCGTCGATGATCGCCCGGGATCATGTGAGTAGACTGAGTGGCTCAGATCTTATTCGCGAACTGCCCATCGCAACCGGCGCCGGCATCTTGGTGTCCGGAACGGTCTACTCACAGGGAGACAGCCTTCAGATTCACACCCAGGTGATTGATGCAACAACCGGCGACCTGTTGCGCACGGTTCCAGTGGTGAGCGCCCCAGTAACCGAACCCGAGCGCGGACTCCCACTGCTTCGCGAGCGCGTGATGGGTGCATTGGCCAGCGAAGTGGCCCCCCAATTTACTGGTAAGCTCCCGGCTTCCACCACGCCGCCGACTTTTGCCGCGTACCGCGAGTACATGAAAGTGACTGAACACTTCAGCCATGGTGAGTGGGCTGAAGCAGTCGAGCGCGCGACGCAGGCGTATGCTCTAGATTCGAGCTTCGTGCAACCACTGGTCACAGCCGGCATCGCATACCGCAACTGGGGGCGGTATGCTCAGGTTGACTCGCTGCGTGAGATGCTGGAGAGAATTAGCGATCGGTTGTCCCCCCTCGATCAGGCACAGCTGGCGTGGCTTGATGCGGTCCAAGTCGGTGACCGGGACGCCGCGATGCGGGCAATGCGAGATGCCGCCGCACTTGCTCCTGGCACGGCCATGCAGTTCCAGTATGGGTTTGAGGCAATCCGATCGAACTACCCTCGTCTTGGACTAGTAGCCTTGCTGGAAGTCGACTACGAAAGAACATGGCCAGACGGGTGGAGTTCGCTCTGGAACCGTGTCACGAGTGCGTATCACATGCTCGGCGAGCACCAAGAGGAGTTGCAGCAGGCTCGGCGGGCTCGGGACTATCTTCCCAATAGCCCAACGCAACTGAGGAATGAGATTGCGGCGGCAGCGGCTCTCGGCGACCTCGACCTGGTTGACGATTTGCTCGATGAGGCCGTGATCCAACAGCTGGGCGGGTCACCCGGTTGGCTGACCGTGCTCGCATCCCAGGAGTACCGTGTGCACGGTCAGGCCGAGGCGGCACGCGCAACAATCGAACGTGCCATCAATTGGTTCGAGGCACGTCCGGCTAATGAAGCGGAACAGCGAACACACAGATATCGGTTGGCGGTTGCACTCTATGAGGCAGGGCGCTGGAATGACGCGCAAGAGATCTTCGCTCAGCTTCACAATGAACTGCCTGATGATATCACCTATCTGGGCCGCCTGGGCTCCGTTGCTGCGCGACTTGGCGACCGGGAAGAGGCGCTGAGGATCAGTACACAACTGGAGGAGATCGACAGGCCGTACTTGTGGGGGAGTCACACGCTCCGGCGTGCACGCATCGCCGCCGTGCTCGGCGATCGTGATTCGGCAGTCGAGCTGCTGCGCCTGGCGTTCAGCCAGGGGCGGAGCTATTCCATATCATTGCACAGAGACATCGACCTCGAATCCCTCCGCGACTACCCATCTTTCCAAGAGTTTATGAGGCCGAAGGGGTAGGCGATCGGTCGACTCTCGACCTCCTCACCGCCACCAGCGTCAATCCCTGGCCCCGAGTTGTGTGAGGCCCCACGGACTGTCAATCCGTTGTACCCCTGGGACCCCCCGTCGGACGGGGCCTCTCAGGCCACTGTGCCCCGACTGTGCCCCTTGTTCTCCGAGCTTCTCCGTTGGCCTCTGGGACGGTACCTTCTTCCCCTCCCACGAGGCGCAACCATCTCGGACGGACAACGGTTCGCCCGTTTATCGTGGGTCCGACAGAACCGGAGGCAGAAGACGATGGATCGCCGTGACTTCCTTCTGGGTACACTAGGTGCCACAGTCGTTCTTTCCCAGTCGGGC
>JBDGYW010000352.1:0-6677 GCA_039588935.1 Gemmatimonadota bacterium
ATAGGGGCGTGAACCCTGATGAAGTCGTCGCCATCGGTGCCGCGATCCAGGGCGGCGTCCTGGCAGGCGAGGTCAAGGACGTGCTGCTCCTCGACGTGACCCCGCTTTCTTTGGGTATCGAGACTCTGGGCGGAGTCACAACCGTGCTGATCGCACGCAACACGACGATCCCAACGAAGAAGACAGAGGTATTCTCAACCGCAGAAGACAATCAGACCACAGTGGAGATTCACGTTCTGCAAGGCGAGCGGGAGATGGCGATCGGCAACCGCACGATCGGCCGGTTCCAGCTGACCGGAATTCCACCAGCACCGCGCGGTATGCCTCAGATCGAGGTCACATTTGACATCGATGCCAATGGTATCCTGCACGTATCAGCGAAAGACAAAGCGACCAACAAGGAGCAAAAGATCCGCATCGAGGCGTCGAGCGGCCTTTCGGATTCCGAGATCGACAAAATGGTGAAGGACGCGGAGGAGCACTCTGTCGAGGACAAGGGCAAGAGAGAAGAGGTAGAAAGCCGCAACCGCCTGGATCAGCTGGTTTGGCAGGTTGAGAAGGACAGCAAGGAGTGGATCGACCGGCTGGAAGAATCTCAGAAACAGCGTTTGGATGAAGCGGTTGAGAGCGCCAAGAAGGCCTTGAAGTCCGGAGAATCCGCCGACATCACCGAGGCACTGGAGAACTTGAGCCAGGCATACTCGGCCGCCGGTGCTTCACTGTATCAGGAAGCCCAGGCGCAGTCGGAGGGTGAGGCAGCCGCTGAGGACGGCGCGGACGCTTCTGACGCCGGCGACGGCGGCAGTGACGATGACGTAGTAGAAGCTGACTACGAAATCGTGGATGAAAAGGACGAGACGAAAGAATAGCGGTCGTATTCAGAGTACCGGACAGCGGCTGGAGGAAACTCCAGCCCCAGGTCCGGGGTTAGACAAGGTAGGATGGGCATTCGCCCACGGCAGTCTTGGAAAGAACCCTTTTTCGTGAGTAGAAGTCGTATGAGACACACAGGCGCATGGATCAAGTTCGGGGGATTGGTCGTCGTGACGGCGGTACTGGCCGTCGGTTTCACGTCCATCGTGCATATTCCAACCACCTCGGTCGCACAACAGCCCAGGTCTTTCCTCAGCACCGCCGCCCCCCAGCAGCAGGTGATTCCAGCGGCACAGCCGCTCGAGGGACTCGGGACGGCATTCACGGCAGTTGCGGAGGCCGCACGACCGGCGGTTGTGTATGTGGACGGCCAGACACGTCAACAGCCCCAACAGACCAGAGACCCGTTCGGGATGTTTCAGAACCAGCAGCGCCAGCAGAGGATGTGCGGTGACGGCAGCGGTTTCATTATCTCCGATGACGGCTACATCCTCACCAACAACCACGTCGTGCAAGATTGCGATCGTGTCGATGTGCGGCTGTTCGATCAACGGATAATCCAGCGAGCCACGATCGTCGGTCGTGATCGACTCACTGATGTCGCCGTTCTGAAAGTGGAGGAAGACAGCCTGCCGTTCCTGGGATTGGGGGATTCAGATTCCGTATCCGTGGGTGAGTGGGTAGTGGCGGTTGGAAACCCGCTTGGGGACGCGTTTTCGTTCACCGTAACTGCGGGTATCGTGAGCGGCCGTGGACGCCGACTCGAAAGCTTGAGGGACGAAAGCGGATTGTCAATTCAAGACTTCATTCAAACCGACGCCGCAATCAACCGGGGCAACTCAGGTGGACCGTTGGTGAACATTCGCGGTGAGGTGATTGGCATCAACTCTGCGATCGCCAGTGAGACGGGGTTCTATGCTGGCTACGGTTTTGCGATTCCAATGAACCTGGCGCGGAACGTTGCCGACCAGTTGATCGCAACAGGCCGTGTGACAAGAGCACAACTAGGTGTCAGCATCCAGGAAGTGAACCAGGAAATCGCCGACTACGTAGGACTGAACGAGATCCGCGGTGTTCTACTTGCACGCTTCAATGGTCAAGACACCCCGGCGGAGCGTGCTGGGCTGAGACCAAGCGACGTGATTGTCGAGTTGGACGGGCAGGAAGTCTTCTACGTCGCACAGCTTCAACAGATTGTCGGCTTCAAGCGACCCGGCGATTTCGTGGATGTGACCGTGCTTCGTAAAGGCGGCGAACGGTCCAATCATAGAGTGAGGCTTTCGGAGGCAGACACAGACCCGGATCAGACCTTCGCAAGCGCGGAGCCTGAGGTGAGAGAAGACTCAGGTTCCTCCGTGGACCGCCTGGGTATATCGGTTGAGCCACTCGACCGGCGTTCCGCATCGCAGATGGGGCTGCCACGTGGCGTCGAAACCGGCCTCGCCGTCATGAGTGTCGATCCGGACGGACCGGCCGACGGAAAACTCGCTCCGTCGTCTCCAAGGCAGGGCCGCCTCGAAATAGTCACGCACGTAAATGAGCGCCGCGTGAATTCAATCGATGAAATAGAGGACGCGATGCGTGACGTGCGCGATGGCGAGGTGGTCATTGTCCAATCGGTGCTGATCATGGGGCCCGGGAATATCACTGACCGCCCGGTCTTCATCAGAACCCCTGACGGGAGGCGGTAGGGCGGTACCGCTCACCGCACCCCACAGTCCAGACAGTAGGGCGGTACACACGTGCCGCCCTTTTCTTTCCGGCAATTGAACGGACGGCGGCGAAACCCTTCCTACCTACCGGCTGACCGCCCTCGTAGTACCTTTTCTTCGACAGTTTCCACCTGACCAACCCTGACAAGAATGCCAATGCGAGACGCGCGACTACCCGCAGATATCCGTGCACGTCTAGTGCGATTCGGATTGATACTCCCGTCGATTGCAGTCATCGGCACGGGCGGCTACATGGCGATCGAGGGTTGGCAGTTCACCGACGCCCTGTACATGACCGTGATCACTTTGTCTACGGTCGGGTTCAGCGAAGTGAGTCCGCTCTCGCCGGAAGGTCGATTCTTTACCACGCTGCTCATCGTGGCCGGAGTGGCGGCGGTAGCATACCTGTTCAGTGCCATCAGCCATCATGTCGTGAGCGGCGAGCTGCACGGAACAATGCGGAGACGACAGATGCAACGAAAGATCGATTCGTTCAATAACCACTTCATCATCTGTGGGTTCGGGCAAGTTGGTGCACAAGTGGTGGAGAGCCTTCGACAGCGAGGCAAGGAGTGCGTTGTAATCGAGACCGCCACAGAGGAGTACGAGAGTATTGACGTGCCGTTGATAGCCGGCAACGCAGAAGATGACGACATACTCAAACTGGCTGGTATAGAACGGGCGGCAGGGCTGGTTGCGGCTACGGGCGATGACGCCTCCAACCTATTTATCACTGTATCGGCACACACGTTGAACAAGAATCTCACCATTGTCGCCCGCGCAAACTACACGTCCTCCGAGGCGAAGCTTCGGTATGGTGGAGCAACCCACGTGATCTCACCGCACATGATGGGTGGAAAACGAATCGCGACGCAGCTTTTGTATCCGTCCGTTACGGACTTCCTGGATGTCGTAATGCATTCGGGAGATTTGGAGTTGCGGCTCGAGGAGTTCACACTGACCGCCAACTGCCACCTGGAAGGAAAGACTGTAGCCGAAAGCCAGGTGCGGCAAAAGACTGGCGCGAACATCCTCGCAATTCGACGCTGCGACGGCGGCACGGTTCTCACAAACCCACCGTCAGAACTCCGTTTCGAGCCGGGAGATGTGTTGATAGCACTGGGGACGCGGGAGCAGCTCGAAGACCTGAGCAACCTGACCACAACCTGACATTTCGAAGCGCATCGGATAAAGCATCTGCCGCTTTTCAACTGAGCACGAGAGAGCTATATGGCGAACGAACTCAATCCGTCGGAGAGAGCTTTGGACCGCCGAAGCTTTCGACGAGCTGACCCGACCCTGCCACATGGTTTCGTCAACAACGGCACTCCGTCAAGTAGCTCGTTTATGGGCAAGTCGTTTGGCGATGCGAAGATGCTGGCCGTGGCAAAGATGTATCAGGATGCGACGGAATTTCACCTGAGGCAGCCGCAGGAGTTTGCGGTAGGGCAGTCAGGCGGATGGGCGGCAAGGCGGTAGCCGAGCCACAACCTACCGCCGCCGCACGCAGGGGGCCGATGGGTGGGTGAGCTTGGTTGTTCCGTACCACCAGGACGGAACGACAAAATAACTGGCAAACCAACAAGTGAGGCAGCACCATGCCGATTTCCGCAATCAACCCGGCGACTGGAATAACGATCAAAGAACACGATGAAATGCCGCCCCAGGATGTTACTCGGACCATTGCGGCTGCTCACGACGCTTTCTCTGCGTGGCGAAGGACCGATTTCGCCGAGCGTACGGGCCTGATGAGGTCAGCAGGTCGGGTTCTTCGAGAGAACGCGGATGGATACGCGGTTCTCATGGCGAACGAAATGGGGAAACCGGTATCTCAGGGCAGAGCCGAGGTGGAGAAGTGCGCGTGGGTATGCGATTACTACGCCGACAACGCCGCAGCGTTTCTCAAGGCGGAACCTGTTGAGACCGACGCTGCAAAGAGCTTCGTTACCTTCCAGCCTCTTGGTGTCGTGCTGGCCGTCATGCCGTGGAACTTCCCGCTGTGGCAGGTGTTCCGGTTTGCCGCCCCGGCACTCATGGCAGGGAACGCCGGTGTGCTGAAACACGCGTCGAATGTCCCAGGGTGTGCGTTGGCGATCGAAGACGTGTTCGGCAAGGCCGGCTTCCCCAGTGATGTCTTTCGAACGTTGCTGGTCGGGAGCGCTCAGGTAAACGCCATCATCGAGAATCCGCATGTAAAGGCGGTAACTCTCACCGGCAGCACACCCGCCGGAAGAGCAGTCGCACGGAAGGCCGGCGAGATGCTGAAGAAGACCGTGCTCGAACTTGGCGGTAGCGATCCTTACGTAGTCTTTGCAGATGCCGACCTCCACGCCGCAGTTTCAACATGTGTGACGAGCAGGCTGATCAACTCCGGCCAGAGCTGCATCAACGCGAAGCGGTTCGTCGTCGTCGAGCCGCTGCGCCAACAATTCGAAACGCTGTTCGTCGAGAGGATGCGCGGGATGCAAATGGGTGATCCACTGGACGAAAGCACCGAGGTCGGACCGCAGGCTCGTGCTGACCTTCGTGACGAGTTGAACGAGCAGGTCTCAAAGAGCATCGCCAAAGGGGCGCGGTGCCTGCTTGGCGGGGAGGTGCCTGACGGTCCAGGCGCTTTCTATCCGCCGACGGTACTGACTGATGTGACAAGAGGAATGCCCGCATATGACGAAGAACTGTTCGGCCCTGTGGCGGCGATCATCACGGCGAAGAACGAACACGAGGCCATAGAAATCGCGAATGACTCAGTCTTCGGGCTGGGGGCTGCGGTGTTCACTTCAGACGTAGCCAAGGGCGAACAGATCGCAGCCGAGGAACTCGAGGCTGGTGCGTGTTTCGTCAATGCGTTCGTAAAATCGGACCCTCGGCTTCCCTTCGGGGGCATCAAGGAAAGCGGCTACGGTCGGGAGCTATCACACTACGGCATTCGGGAGTTCGTAAACATCAAGACGGTCTTCGTGGCCTGAAAGGGGTTTCATGAAAGCTCGCGTTCTCGGGCCAGATGCGCCCTCCGTATCCGCTATCGGGCTTGGCGGCATGCCGCTGTCGCTCAACGAGAGACCGTCCGAAGAGACAGCGTTCTCAGTGATCCACGCATCGCTGGATGCCGGGATCACCCTCATAGACACGGCAGACGTTTACTGCATCGACGACGATGATATCGGCCACAACGAGCGATTGATAGCAAAGGCTCTGAAACATTGGCCGGGACCTCTCGACCCTGTCATCGTGGCCACTAAAGGTGGACTCACCCGACCGCAGGGACGCTGGGAAACGAACGGCCGCCCGGAACACCTGCACGCTGCATGCGATCGGTCGTTGAAAACGTTGGGAATTGAGCGGATCGACCTCTATCAGCTTCATGCCCCGGACATGAACGTTCCGTTTGATGAAAGCGTGGGGGCCCTCGCCGAGCTGCAGCAGGCAGGGAAGATCAGATGGATCGGCCTATCAAACGTCTCCGTTGAAGAGATCAAAGAAGCCGAGTCAGCTGTCACGGTGGTCACCGTGCAGAACCGTCTAAGCCCGTACTTCAAAGAGGCATTGGGAAACGGAGTGCTCGAGTATTGCGAGAAGGAGGGTATTGGATTCCTTGCATACAGCCCTGTGGGAGGTGGAAGGCTCAATAAGCGTCTAGTCGACAATCAGCCGGCAGTGGACATCGCTCAGAAGCATGGTGCTTCACCGCACTCGGTCGTCATTGCTTGGGTGCTCGCGCAAGGCACCACGGTGATCCCGATCCCAGGCGCACGGACTGCGGAACATGCTGTGGATTCTGCAGGGGCGGCGTCGATAGAACTCAGCGGCGAGGACATGCACGCAATTGGAAACGCTACCTTTTCGATTGAATAGGGTCGTCAGCCCTCTAGATACTCCACCAGCATCCCGCTCGTCCGCCGCAGCCGCCGACTCATCAGTGCGGCGAGTTTGGTGAGCAAGATCGCACCCAAGCGAGGATGCTCGTCCGTAAGCTGCCTAAACGCATCCCGACTCAGGGTCAACACCTTGCAGTCGACCTTTGCGATAGCTGTGGCTGAACGAGGTTCACCGTCAATCAACGACATTCCTCCAAAGGGCTTTCCCTCTTCAATG
>JBDGYW010000353.1:0-6676 GCA_039588935.1 Gemmatimonadota bacterium
CTCGGTGGGCCGGTGGCGTACACGATTTGGCAGGGAGCGGAGGAAGAGAGCGGGGTCGCCGAACAGACCTGATTTTGGCCGGCCAAATCCCTTTGTGATCTTTGCGGTGAACCGCAAGCTGGGCCGCGGCACATGAACGTGCCGCGGTTCGTCCTGAAGGACGAGATTACGTACTGTCCTTCAGGACACGTCCCGAAGGGGCCGAGCCCGGACTTCAGTCCAGGGACTCGCTCTCGTTGCTACATGTCCTCCGCTACCCCTCGCCTCAACTGCCGTACCTGTTCCAATAGCTCGTCGAGCATTTCCTTGAGTTCCGCGTAGCGGGTGTACGCATCCCGACTCGGGCGACTGTCCGCCTTGGTCACCATGCCGTGCAGGTAGTCGAGTTGGTCAAGCAGCATCGGCGGCGGATAGCTGCCTGTGCGGCGAGTGACAAGTTGATCCCATAGTTCCTCAACACGCGCGGCGTCAGCGCTTCCAGCCCTCACTTGCTCGCGCAGCTGTTCCAGCTCGAAGGCCGCCTGGGCGCCAGCCGCAACGGCATCACGGATCTGCAGGGACAGGGCCTCTTGAGCCTGAAGGTCAGCCGGAGAAATGCCATCGGCGTACACGCGAGGATCTATGCGTACCACGAGATCCCTTGTTTCGCTCACACCTCCAGCGGTGAGGCGAACCTGGTAATGACCCGGTGCTACCAACGGGCCGTTGGCTCCTGGACGTCCGTAGAGGCCGGTCGTCGACGCCGGTGCCGCAACACCGGTGTGCCGTAGGTCCCAGGTGAAGCGGTGGTGGCCCACTCCGGTCTCGAGATTGGCTTGACCCGTTCTTGCCATATACGGAGCCCGCATCTCCTGCCGCTCTTCGTAGGAGTAGCCCTCTGACGAGCTGGAGAATCCGCGGATCACGTTGCCCGACCCGTCCAGGAACTCGAGCGTCACGTCAGTAATCGCGTCGTCTGAGAGGTGGTAGTCTATGATGGCGCCGGGGTCCAAATACTCAGGATCGTGCGAGCGCACGCCACCTCTCAACATGGTTCCTCGGTAGCGCATGCGGTATGCCGGTCGTGGCTCGTAAAGAAACGCCGTAGAGCTCTCGACCTCATCATTCAGCTGCTGAAGCGGTGTCACATTGTCGAGGATCCAGAAGCCGCGGCCCATGGTAGACATAGCGAGATCGTGGTTAACCCACTCGATGTCGGTGATGGGTGTGCGCGGCATGTCGAGCTGGAACGCCTGCCAGTTCTCACCATCGTCGAATGAGACGAACATCCCGTACTCGGTTCCGGCGTAGAGCAAGCCCGGCCGCACCTCGTCTTCACGCACCACGCGCACCGGGAAGTCAGCGGGGATCCCGTTGCTGCCGTCGGTCAGCAGAGTCCAGTTCGCGCCGTAGTCGGTGGTTTTGAAGATGTAAGGGTGGAAGTCGTTGAGCCTGAATCGGTATCCGGCAACGTACGCCGTGCCTCGAGCGTGCGGAGATGGCTCGATAGAGTTGATCCTTCCTTCCGCGGGCCACATTGGCGGTGTCACGTTTGCCCAATTCACTCCGTGATCTCGAGTTACGTACACGGGACCGTCGTTGGCGCCGGACCAGATGACACCCGCTTCTACCGGCGATTCTTCGATAACGTAGATGACGCTGAAGTGTTCCTCACCGGTGATGTCGTTGGTAATCGGTTCTCCCGAACGGATCTGTCGGTTCGGCATGTTCGCGGTCAGGTCGGGCGAGATCTCATCCCATGTGATCCCGCCGTCATAGGATCGATGAATGTACTGGGATCCGTGATAGACGATATCAGGGTTGTGGGGAGAGACCTCCACCGGCGTGGTGCGCTGAAAGCGGTATTTGAGCCGAGCGGGGTTCACTCCGTACAGGTGCTGGGCTCCTACGTACCGACCGATCGCCTGACCGGTTGTGAAGCTGAACCGATCGAACGTCCCCTTGCACGGTGCGTATACGATGTCCGAGCCGGGCTTCGGCACCGCGGGGCCGGTTTCGCAACCGCCGATAGCCTTCCAGTAGGCTGTCGGTCCCGAGGGCGCGGGCTGCGCAGGTGGCAAACTTGGGACCGCAATGGTGGTGTTGTCTTGCTGGCCGGCGTAGAGCCAATACGGGAACCTGTCGTCGACGTCCACCTGGTAGAGTTCGGCGGTGGGTTGGTTGTGTTGGGTGGACCAGGTTCTGCCGCCATCCAGCGTCACGTTGGCACCGCCGTCGTTGGACTGGACGAAGATGTCGGGGTTCTCCGGGTTGATCCACATGTCGTGGTTGTCGCCGTGTGGTGTCGACACGATTACCCATGTCGACCCGCCGTCCACCGACTTGAAGAATCGTTCGTTGTTGACCCAGACGACGTCTGCGTTGGTTGGATCGGCATCCACGTTTGTGTAGTAGAATGGCCGCTCCATCAACTCCACGGTGCCATAGGGATTGTCCTTCGGAAGACGACCGCCGCTCATGAACCGCCACGTCTCACCGCTGTCGTCGGATCGGTAGAGACCTTCTTCCGGCTCAGGAGCTTCAACGAGTGCGTAGACGCGGTTGGGCACAGCCGCGGATACGGCGAGGTCGATCTTCCCGACGAGGCCCTGAGGCAGACCGTCGGTCACCTGCCGCCAGTTGTCTCCGCCATCGGCGCTCTTCCAGATTCCGTCTCCGCAACCGGGTCCGCAGCCACTGATGATGGTCCACGGTTTGCGGTCACCCCTATACATGGCGACGTAGATGATGTCTGGGTTTGCCGGGTGAATCTCCAGGTCTATTCCCCCAACCGAATCATTTACGAAGAGGACATGGTCCCAGCTGGCGCCGCCGTCGTTCGACCGATAGACGCCACGATCGTCATTCGGCCCAAAGGGAGATCCCAATGCGGCCACGAAGACTCGGTTCTCGTTTTCTGGGTGCACCTCAACGGCGCCAATCTGGCCAGTCGTCTCGAGGCCCAAAAACTCCCACGTCTCGCCTGCGTTGGTGGTCTTATAAATCCCGCGCCCACCGATGATGTTGCTGCGGATCCCGTCGGTGCCCGTGCCGGCGTATACGACATCGGGATTGGATGGTGCAACCCGAACGGCGCCAATCGTGGACGATGTTCGGATGAAGCCGTCGGTGACCGGGTACCAGTTCTGGCCGTAGTTGTCGGTCTTCCATACGCCGCCGCCACCGCGGATCCCCATGTAGAAGGTGTACGGCCGCGCCGGATGCCCGGCGACTGCCGTCACCGCGCCTCCACGAGACGGTCCGACCTGCCTGTAATGCAGATCCTGGAAGTAGGTGGGGTCCTCCTGTGCCTCGATGACCCTCGGAAGAGCTGTAAACATGCCCACTATCAGGAGCAAGGCGACCCCTAACGAGGATCGTGAGTTGTGTATCGATTTGAGGAGATGGAGTGCGGTGTTCATGATGCCCCCTGACAGAATTCCGGTGCAGCTAGCTCGGGATACAAATACAGCATCTCTCATTCGAGTATGTCTTGCGGGATAGGCGGTGTCCAGGGGGGCTGCGATGCCGCCCATGCCGCTCCCGCTCTTGCACCTCTGCCCGTCATGCCCCTCTGCACCCGCGTCCGTTGCATTCACTGGTACAACGCACCATACTGCTCGCCCCAGGGCTTGTTTCACGGAAAACCGTACGCCGACCGTCCCATCTGCAGGAGGCAAAGCATGAAGATGTTCCTCGACTCCGAGTGGGTCGATAGAGAAAAGAAGATCCCGGTCCGGGATCCATTCGACGATTCAATCATCGACCATGTGCCCAGCGCCTCAGCGGAAGACGCGGAGCTTGCGCTGGCAAGCGCGGTAAAGGGCTTCGAGGTATCTCGGAAGATGACGGTGTTCGAGCGCGCCCAGGTGCTCAACAAGACTGCTGAAATCATCCTAAGTCGGCTCGATGAGTTTGCGACAATCATTGCGCGGGAAGGCTCCAAGACGATCCGCGAGGCGCGGAAGGAAGCGTCTCGTTGCGTCAACACCCTCGTCGTCTCGGCTGAGGAAGCAAAGCGGCTGTTTGGCGAGACGATTCCGTTCGATTCATTCCCAGGTGGTGAGAACAAAGTCGGTTACTACTACCGGTTCCCTATCGGTGTGGTGCTTGCGATTACGCCATTCAACGACCCGCTGAATTTGGTGGCTCACAAACTGGGCCCGGCGATCGCGGCAGGAAACAGCGTGATTTTGAAGCCGGCGACGGTTACCCCGCTTTCAGCGATCAAGCTAGCGGCAGCGCTGCTCGAAGCTGGACTGCCACCCGCAGCTCTTCAGGTCGTCACCGGCAGCGGCGCAGTGCTCGGCAAGATCCTCGTACCCGACGAACGCGTGCGCATGGTTTCCGCCACAGCCGGCCTCGAAGCCGGCGAGGATATTGCCGCCAATGCCGGCATCAAGAAGATTGGCATGGAGCTTGGGTCGAATTCACCTGTCATCGTTTGGGAAGATGCTTCGGTTGATTGGGCTGTGGAGTCGTGCGTGTCGGGAGCCTTCTGGGCAGCCGGGCAGAACTGCATTGGCGTGCAGCGTCTCTACGTGCACAAGACCATCTACGAGACGTTCAAGCAGAAGTTCGTGGAGCGTACCAAGCAGTACAGCATCGGCAACAAGCTGCTCGACGAGACCGACATGGGTCCGATGATCACCGAGGGCGAGGCCAAGCGCGTTGAGGCGTGGGTGAAAGAAGCCCAGGGAATGGGTGCCAGCGTTCTCTGCGGCGGTGGGCGTGACAAGGCCCTTATGGAGCCCACGGTTCTCGAGAACGTTTCCGAAGATGCCACGATCCACAAGGACGAGGTTTTCGGCCCGACGGTGAATCTGTACCCAGTAGCGACCTTCGATGAGGCGCTCGAGAAGGCCAACAGCCTGCCGTTCGGTCTCCACGCCGCTGTATTCACGAAAGATGTGAATCTTGCGTTCAAGTTCGCCTACGAACTGGACTGCGGTGGAGTGATGATCAACGACTCGACCGACTATCGCCTCGACTCAATGCCGTTTGGCGGCACACAGAAATCGGGGCTCGGCAGAGAAGGCATCAAGTTCTCACTGCAAGAGATGACCGAACCCAAGACTGTCTGTTTCCACATCGAATAGCGATTACAACTAGGAGATAATCCAGTGGCTTTTGAAGAACTGTCTTTCCAAGACGCTCCGGCGATCAACGTCACTCCTCCAGGTCCGGAGTCGCAGAAGTATCTGAGCTATCAGAGCGAGCACGAGAGTTCGGCTGTGTCGTACCCGCGGGGTATGCCTATGGCTTTCCGGCGGGCGATGGGTGCCACCATCGAGGATGTTGATGGCAACATCTTCATCGATTTCTTTGGCGGTGCTGGCGTGATCAATGTGGGTCACGCAAACCCGGCAGTCATCGATGCGGCGAAGCGGCAGCTGGATGATGTCACCCACACGCTCGACATGCCTAGCCCTGGACGACAGACGATGGTCGAGACTCTTTCCGGTGTCCTGCCGGACGAGCTGAACAAGGTCTTCTTCGGCGGTCCGACCGGCTCCGACGCGGTCGAAGCGGCCGTCAAGCTCGCGAAGTACAATACGAAGCGTTACCCGATGATCTCATTCGAGGGTGCGTACCACGGCATGACCGCAGGCGCTCTATCATTGTGCAGTGGTTCGCCGTTCAAGGGAGACTTTCTGCCCCTCATTCCCGAAGTGCACTTTGTACCCTATTCCTATTGCTACAGGTGCCCGTTTGGCCAAGAGCAGGACCAGTGCGACCTCGAGTGCGGCAAATACTTGGAACACGTGGTGGAAGACTCGCACTCCGGCGTCGGTCATCCGGCGGCAATTCTGGTAGAATCGATTCAGGGCGAGGGTGGATCAATCGTTCCGGACGAGAGGTTTCTACCGAAGATCCGCGAGGTCTGCGACAATTACGACATCTTGATGATCGACGACGAAATCCAGGCTGGCTTCTGCCGTACCGGGAAGATGTTTGCGTGCGAACACACGGGAGTCGTTCCCGATATTATGACCCTGAGCAAGGCGCTCGGCGGCGTCGGATTCCCGATCTCCGCGGTTGCCTATAAGGAGACGCTCGATACCTGGCCGCCAGGTAAACATATCGGCACGTTCAGAGGCAATATGGTTGCCTATGCCGGTGGAGCGGCGGGCATCAACTTCATGCTCGAGACGGACCTCGCGAACCACTCGCTGATGCTCGGCGAAAAGATGCTTGGAATGCTGAAGGAACTCGAATCCGACTCGACCATCGTCGGCGAGGCACGCGGCAAAGGTCTGATGCTCGGAGTCGAGTTCGTGAAAGACAAGGCGACCAAGGTGCCGGCGCCCGAACTCGCCGCCAAAGTGCGCACACTCTGCCATCAATGCGGAGTGCTCATCGAAATCGGTGGACACTACTTCAATGTAGCACGATTCCTGCCACCGCTCGTCCTAACCGAAGATCTGGCGAGAAAGGGAATCGAGGTATTTGCGGACTCAGTGAGGGAACTCGAAAAAGCCGAGGGATAGGACCAATGCCCGACAGATCAACTCTGATCCGCGGCGGCACGGTGGTGTTGGGTCAAACCGTTGCCGAGACGGACGTGCTCGTCGTGGGCGAACGTATTCGCGCCGTGGGTGATTTGAAAGACATCGGTGCGGACGATGTCGTCGATGCCGGGGGCCTGTTGGTATTCCCCGGCGCGGTGGACACGCACGTGCACTTCAATGACGTG
>JBDGYW010000354.1:0-6673 GCA_039588935.1 Gemmatimonadota bacterium
GCCGTGGCGGCCTCCATGGTGGTAAGCCCGTCTTCTCTTGTCACGCCGCATTCCTCTCGAACCCGACGTGCCCAGAAGATGGGGTACGCAATCGTTGGGACAGGTATCCGCGGAATCAACATGTGGGGTCGAAGTGTCGCAGAGGAATACACCGATAGCGTGGAGTTCGTCGGCCTGTGCGATATCAACCCGGGGCGTCTGGAGTTCGCGAAAGAACACATCGGCGTAAACTGCCCAACGTTCACCGACTTCGGTGAGATGATCCGGCAAACCCGCCCCGACACGCTGTGTGTCACCACTATGGACAACACACATGACGAGTTCATCGTCAGGGGGATGGAGATGGGCTGCGACATCGTCACCGAGAAGCCGATGACGACAGACGAGTTCAAATGCCAGGCGATACTCGATGCTCAGGCGCGAACCCGAAAGAACGTCGCCGTCACCTTCAATTACCGTTACTCACCCCATCGCGTGAGGATGAAAGAACTGCTAATGGAAGGGCGGATTGGTCGTCTAACATCGGTAGACTTCCACTGGTACCTGGACATATACCACGGCACCTCGTATTTCCGCCGCTGGCACGGTAAAGAACGCTACGGCGGCACTCTTTTTGTCCACAAGGCCACGCACCATTTCGATCTGTTGAACTGGTGGATCGAGTCGGAGCCGGAAGAGGTCTTCGCGCACGGCGCCCTGGAGTATTACGGACACAACAACTCGTTCAGGCACACCAACTGTCGCGGCTGTCCACACGCTGGAAAGTGCCAGCATTATTGGGATGTCACTCAGGACGAACACCTCACCAACTTGTACGTCAACCACGAGCACCATGACGGGTACCTTCGGGATGGCTGCGTCTGGGCGAACGAGATCGACATTTTCGACAAGATGGCGGCTCAGATCAGGTACGTGAACGGAGTGCAGGTGAGCTACTCTTGCACGACATACTCTCCATACGAAGGCTATCGCATTGCTTTCAACGGTACGAAGGGGAGGATTGAGACCTGGATCAAAGAGCGGCAGCCGTGGCAAGCCGAAGACTACGACGAGATCCGCATCACCGACAACTTCGGCGACACGGAGTTGATTCAGATCGCGCACGGTGGCGGCGGCCACGGCGGTGGAGACACTCGGCTTAGGGATCGCATTTTCAAAGACCCAACAGCCCCGGACCCCTACCGCCAGGCTGCGGGCACGCGTGACGGAGCAATGTCCATCCTGATAGGCATAGGTGCCAGAGAAAGTGTCAAAACAGGCCAGCCTGTCCAGATCGCGTCATTGACGACACTCAAGCCTCGCTTCGCGCGACCGTAGCGAAGACAATGGAGAGATACAGATGAATAACAGCACCAGAAGCAGGCGCGACTTTTTGAAGACGGCGGCATCGGGATCTGCGGCGATTGCTCTTCCAGTAACGTCAGCATCCCGCGCGAAAGTTGAGCCAGCAGATCCGGCGACAGGCATCAAGCTCGGCGTTGCGTCCTACTCATTGAGAGAGTTGAACCGCGCCGACGCGATCGCGGCGATCAACGCGATCCGCGCAAGGTACGTGAGCGTCAAGTCAATGCATCTGCCCTACGAGTCCTCAACGGAGGGAATCGCTTCCGGGCGTCGGGAATTCGCGGATGCCGAAATCGAGATAGTGGGCGGAGGCGTGATCACGCTTCAGCAGGATGATGACGATGCCATGCGCACCTACTTCGAGTACGCCAAGGCGTGCCGAATGCCCCTCATGGTCATCGCCCCCAGCGTGACGACCATGCCGCGGATTGAGCGTTTCGTACAGGAGTACGATATCAAGGTCGCAATACACAACCATGGGCCCGAAGACCAGTACTTCCCCGGGCCGCGCGATGCCCTGCCGGTAATCGGAGACATGGATCCTCGCGTGGGACTGTGTGTAGACCTGGGCCATACGACACGAACGGGAGTCGACATAGTCGAATCGCTGGCCGAAGCCGGTGACAGAGTTCTTGACGTCCACGTCAAAGACCTGAGCGACCTGATGGACAAGGATAGCCAATGCATCGTCGGCGAGGGCGCGATGCCAATGCCGGAGGTTTTCCGACAACTCGTGGATATGGGTTATGAAGGGTACGTGAACCTGGAGTACGAGATCGATGCCAACGATCCCGTACCTGGTATGCAACGATCGTTCGCATATATGCGAGGTGTACTTGCGGGAGCGGGGATAGCGGAACTCTGAGCGGTCAGTGCGTCACGCCCGACTTCCAGATGGCGATGTCACGGTAACCCCCACGCTCGTTGTTCGCGTGGACGCGGCCGCTGGCAACAGACAACAGAAGGTCGAGTAAATCCGCTTCCAATTCGTCCATGGCAGCCGTTCCATCCGCGAGGGCGCCCGCGTTGAAATCGCTCCAGGTCGGTTTCCTCTCGTGGAGCGTGGTGTTCGTCGAGATCTTGATTGTCGGCACGGGGCAACCGAGCGGAGTGCCGCGGCCCATGGTGAAGAGTAGAACGGTGGCCCCCGCCGCCACCAGCGCTGTGCTCGATGCGGCGTCATTGCCTGGTGCGTTTAGTAGCGCGAGCCCCTCCCCCCGCTTCCGATCGCCGTAGCGCAGGACCTCGGTGATCCTCGTGCTGCCGCCCTTCCGAATCGCCCCAAGAGACTTCTCCTCCAAGGTGGTCAACCCACCCTCTAAGTTGCCGGGGGAGGGATTCTCGTAGATCGGGCAACCCTGGTCGGTGAAGTACTTCTTGTAATCGTTTATCAATCGTACGATGTCCGAGAACACGCCAGCGTTGGTGGCGCGGTTCATCAAGGCTTGCTCCGCACCGAACATCTCGGGAACCTCGGTAAGCAAAACACCACCACCCTCCGCTACAACCCGATCGGCGACTCCCCCGACGAGTGGATTCGCGGTGATGCCACTCAACGCGTCCGAACCTCCGCATTCCAATCCCACGACCAGCTCAGCAACAGAACACTCGGTGCGGCTGTCGTGCTCTGCGAGGCCCACCAACTCCCGCACCGCCTCCACACCCTGCTCGATCTCGTCTTCCACATCCTGCGAGTTGAAATACCGAAGTCGCAGGCGATCGATGTCGCCTGCAGCGTCCAGCTGACTCTCGACCTGGTTATCCTCACAACCCAACCCAAGGAGAAGCACACCGCCTGCATTTGGATTCCGCATCAAGCCCGCCAAAACGCGCCGCGTGTCCTCGAGATCGGTGCCGGATTGGCTGCAGCCATATGGGTGCCCAAGTGCAAAGACACCGTCAATGCGTTGACGGAATTGCTCGTTGCAGATCCGAGATATCGTTGCGGCGGAGTTGTTGACACAGCCGACAGTGGGAATGATCCATAACTCGTTTCGCGTTCCCACGCTCCCGTCGGACCGAACGTAGCCGTAGAAAGTGAGATCATCCGGGAACCTCTGATCCTCACCAGATTCCGGCTGGTACCGGTAATCAACTACACCGGAAAGCTTGGTCCTGAGGTTGTGAGAATGCACCCAACTTCCACCCGCGACGGACTGCGTGGCCTCACCAATGGGTTCCCCATATTTCACGATTAGCTCGCCGCCGCTCAGGTCCGCCAGAGCAAACTTGTGGTGAGCGGGAACGGTGTCGCACACGACGATCGCCCTTCCATCGACGGCTACTTCGGTTCCAACTGCAAGTGGCTCCAGAGCGACCGCAACGTTGTCCGATGGATGCAGCTTCAGTACGAGAGGCTTCAAGACCCTTTCCCCAGCAGGTACATTCGGATAATATAGCGCCGGTCGATCCGCCGGTTCCACGCCGTCACGATTCAAACAACCTACTCACCGAGGTTTGGCAAATGGGCCTTGACCCCCTCGACTTGAATGGACGCACAGCTGTCGTGATAGGCGGGGCATCCGGGATTGGTCGCGCGATAGCCAACGGATTCGCCCTGGCCGGCGCGGACGTAGTAGCCAGTTCCCGCCGTGCTGACATGGTGGCGGCGACGGCGGATGAGATTGAGTCTATCGGACGACGCACACTGCGCGTCACGGTGGACGTCACCGATGCCGCATCGATTGGGCAGCTGCTCAGATCTTGCGTAGAAGAATTCGAAGGTGTCGATATCCTGGTCAACAGCGCGGGAACAACCAAAAAGGTCTCCACTCTGGATATGGATATCTCCGACTGGAACCGAATCATCGACGTCAACCTCACCGGAACGTTATTGGCCTGCATGACCATTGGCGAGCACATGCTGGGGCGCGGATGGGGACGTATCATCAACATCGCCTCCATTGCTTCGTACGTGGGCCTTTACCAGGTGGCGGCATACGGTGCAAGCAAAGCGGCGATCATCGGACTCACCAAATCACTGGCTGTGGAATGGGCCGCGAAGGGCGTTTGCGTGAATGCAATAGCGCCGGGCGTGTTTCCCACGGATCTCAACAGACACCTACTGGAGGGAACCGAACGGGGAAAGGAGTTGATGATGCGCACGCCCATGCAGCGGTTCGGCAATGTAGACGAACTCGTTGGCGCAGCAGTGTTCCTCGCTTCCGAAGCGGCAAGTTTCGTCACTGGCGAGGTGATCGCCGTGGACGGCGGATTCCTGGCGAGCGGCGTAAACCAATGAGCCACGGCACTACGTAGAGGCCAGGACCATCAATGCTCGCAGAGACACTGTTTCGCGCGCCACGCCAGAACGGATTGCACCCCGTGCAAACCAGCGGGGAAGGTGGCATTCGGGAATTGAGCAGCTGGCGACTGAAGCTTGCCTCACAAGAAAACGCGGCATTCCAGTCGGACAACGAGGAGGCCGTGTTGATCCTTCAGGAGGGCGAGGGTCGTCTGGAAGCTGAAGGACAGGAGTGGGAAGTGAGTCGGAGCAGTGTCTTCGAACAGCCGGCCACCGCGATGTACGTGCCGCCGGGTGTAAGACTGTCCACGGCTGCGTTATCTCCATTCGAAGCAATCATCGTCGCCGCTCCTGCCGAGTCCGGTGGATCCCCCGCGCTGGTGGGTCCAGCTCAGATAACGGTCCAGCGTCGAGGATCGGGAAGTTTCGTCCGTGAGGTCCACAACGTTTTTGTAGACGATCCGCATGCGCAGCGCCTCATGGTTGGCGAGACTTTCAACCCACCCGGCAACTGGAGCAGCTAC
Source organism: Gemmatimonadota bacterium (assembly GCA_039588935.1). Lineage (GTDB taxonomy): Bacteria > Gemmatimonadota > Gemmatimonadetes > Gemmatimonadales > GWC2-71-9 > JBDGYW01. The sequence goes on from JBDGYW010000354.1 coordinate 5,113, forward strand.
CCGCCCCACAAACACGATGGGGAGGATGGAGAACCACGCCTGGAAGAGGTCTACCACTACCGTGTGGACCCGCCTCAGGGATTCGGAATACAATCACTGTACACGGCAGACGGAGAGTCGGTCACGCATATGGTGCGGGATGGCGACGCAGTGGTCATTCCGTATGGTTATCATCCGGTATCGGCTCCACCGGGATACGGCCTGTACTACCTGTGGGCACTGGTCGGCGAGCGGAGATCCCTCACGGTCTACGAAGACCCTGAACACCGTTGGATCACCGGTTTGTGATTTACCTGGCGATGGGAAGACTCCGATCACCCAGCCACAACTAAAGTGAGCTGATTATGAATATCGTAGACGGGAGCGTGATCGTTTGTTGTCCCGGTCGCAACTTCGTCACGCTGAAACTAACCACAGACAAAGGTGTCTACGGCATCGGCGATGCCACTCTGAACGGGCGAGAACTCGCCGTCGCGAGTTACCTTGAAGATCACGTGTTGCCAATCCTCATCGGGCGAGACGCACGCCGGATCGAGGACACGTGGCAGTACTTGTACAAGGGTGCCTACTGGCGACGCGGGCCGGTGACCATGGCCGCCATTGCCGCAGTCGATACTGCGCTGTGGGACATTCAAGGAAAGGCACTCGGCGTTCCCGTCTACCAGCTATTGGGTGGGGCATCGCGCGACCATGTCTTGGTATACGGACACGCAAGCGGCAACGACATCGACGACACAGTCCGAGCAGTCGAACGCTACAGAGAACTCGGTTACCAGGCGATCCGGGTGCAGTCCGGGGTTCCGGGTCTTACCGGTGCGTACGGCGTCGGCAGGGGAGACATGTACTACGAGCCTGCAGAAGCTGGGAAACCGCCAGAACAGCGTTGGAGTTCAGAGCGGTACTTGGACTTCATACCGGAGCTGTTCGCACGGGTTCGCTCGGAGTTTGGAGACGAGCCACATTTCCTCCACGACGCACATCACCGCCTCACGCCGATCGAGGCGGCGCGACTTGGTAAGAGCCTCGAGCCGTCTCGACTCTTCTGGCTGGAAGATCCCGTCCCCGCAGAACTGCAGGAGGGCTTTCGCATCATCCGGCAGCACACGACGACTCCGCTCGCCGTTGGTGAGGTCTTCAACAGCATATTCGACTGCCGACAGCTCATTCAAGAACAACTCATCGACTACATAAGGACTACGGTAGTCCATGCCGGAGGCATCACTCACCTTCGCAAGATCGCACACCTCGCTGAGGCGTATCACGTGCGGACAGGATGCCACGGCGCAACCGACTTGAGCCCCGTGTGTATGGCAGCTGCACTCCATTTTGACTTGAGCGTGCACAACTTCGGTATCCAGGAGTACATGCGGCACAGCGAGGAGACCGATCGCGTCTTCCCGCACGAGTACACGTTCGAGACGGGGACTCTGGATCCCGGAGGGGCACCCGGGCTGGGCGTCGATATCGATGAGGAACTGGCAGCTAAGTACCCGTATCAGCGCGCGTACCTACCGGTCAACAGGAAACCTGACGGGACCATGCACAGTTGGTAATGCGTGGC
>JBDGYW010000355.1:0-7068 GCA_039588935.1 Gemmatimonadota bacterium
CATCATCCCCTGGACCCGGGCTATCACCTTGCTCTGGCTGGGGAAAGTCGAGGTGGTCGAGGAGTACGACCGCGTAGTCCACTCCCCATCCATAGCCGTCCGCCTCCCCGCAGTAGTCCGCCTGGTCCGCCGCATAGTCCGCGGCCGCCGGAGAGTCCGCCTCTCGAGGCAAAATATCTATCTCCGCGACGGCGGCAAATGCCAGTACTGTCGTCATAGGGTCTCCCTGGAAGACTGCACCTTCGATCACGTCCTCCCCAGAGTCCGCGGCGGCAAGACCACCTGGACCAACGTCGTCCTGGCCTGCGGCCAATGCAACCGCCATAAAGGCGCCCGCACCCCCGAAGAGGCCGGCCTGAAACTACGCAAAAAACCCAAGATGCCCAGCGACATCCCATACATAGTCTTCAAACTGCGGCATTTAAGTGACGTGCCAATCCAGTGGAAGGACTATCTCGCCTCAGTGGAGTACTGGACCGCTACCCTTCTGCCCGCCTGACCTCCCACTCTTAACGCTGATGTACCCAATCTGTAATTGCCGTTGAGATATGCTAATTCGTTTAGTATCATATACTTCGGGAGCACGACGTGGCGCAGTCAGCCAAGACGATTTCCCCGCACATTGCGTCATTTGTTAATCGACCGAGACTATTCGAGCGCATGGATGCATGCGGGGATCGGCCTATTACCTGGGTTCATGCCCCGGCGGGGTCCGGCAAGACGGTGTTGGTAGCCAGCTACCTGCAGAGTAGAAAGATAAAGCCAATCTGGTACAAAACAGACGCAGGCGATGCTGAACCAGCCAGCTTCTTCCACTATCTTGCAGACGCTGCCCGTGCAACGTCGGGCAAAAACTTCGATTTGCCGCCCCTCACCGGCGAGTACGCCGCGGGGAAGGAAATCTTTGCCCGCAACTACTTCAGTTCCATGCTCGGCTATTTCAAGGATCCGGTTCTCGTGTTCGACGACTATCAGAACTTGCCCGAGGACGCGCTCACGCAAGAAATCCTGGCGGGCGCGCTGTCCGAGCTTCCGAAGGGCTGCCGGGCGATCATTGTCAGTCGCAGCGAGCCTCCGGGCCCTTTCGCGAGGCTGCAGGCCAGCCAATCGATGGGTTTCGTCAATCCAGACGAGCTTCTGTTCAATGAAGAAGAGGTCGGCGAGCTGCTCAAGCTCATGGGCATCAAGCCCAGCTCGACGGGCAGCGTTGAAGAGCTCTATCGGAAAACTCGAGGATGGGTCGCTGGCTGCGTCCTGATGATGGAGACATCCAGGCTGTCGGGGACCGCCGTAAAAGATGTTGCGGCTGAGCCTCCCAGAGTCATGTTCGAATACTTTTCTCGCGAAGTATTCCGGCTGCTGGACGAAGAGACCCGTGATGTTCTGCTCCGGACAGCTTTCATGCCGGGTGTCACACCGGCCTGGGCCGAGAGTCTCACGAACAACCCGAACGCCCCGTCCAGGCTCGAGCAACTCGCACAACGGAATTATTTCACCCTGAGGCGCTCGACACCCAGCCTGGTATACGAGTTTCACCCGCTCTTCTCCGATTTTCTTCGCCAATATGGGCTGTCCAACCTTGAAGCCGAGACAGTAACCGAGATCAAACGGCAGTCGGCACATCTGCTGGGCGTGGACGGGCAAACAGACTCAGCCGTTGTCCTCTGGCGGGAGATCGAGGACTGGGACCGTATTGAAACCGCCGTGCTGGACAATGCAGAAGATTTGCTTGCTGCCGGGCGCAACGACACGTTGCAGGCTTGGATTAGATACCTACCCGACCGCCATAGAACCGAACATCCCTACATTCGTCTTTGGAACGGCCTGGCCTACCTGCCCATGAAACCCATTGAGGCCCAGGCGGAACTCGCCGAGGCCTGGCGCCAATTCCGAGATGCCGAGGATAAGGAAGGCGCTTTGATGGCCTGGGCCGGCATCGCCGACAGCTTTGTTTTCCGGCAAGACTATTCCGAGTTGCGTGATTGGATAATTGCATTGGAGGAATTACTCGCGGCTCACCCGGATTTCCCGTCGAAGCAGGTGGAAGCAAGGGTGGCAGCCTCTATGGTCAAACATCTTTGGTTAGCTTGGGTCGATCATCCATATCGGGAGAAGTGGGAGCAACGTGCCGAGCAATTGGCCGAGCTTCTCAATCCGAACCTCCGAGTCCAGTTCCAGGCTTACTTCGTGGCGTCCCTGGCGTGGACCGGTCGGCTGGCCCAGGCCAAGGTGCATGTCGACGAGATGCGGGCGCTGCTCTCAACTTCCGACCTCTTGCCCCTTATCCGGCTGACGGCTCACGTGGCCGACTCGTTGTACTGCTGGTTCGCATCGGACTGGGAAACAGCGTTAAAAACGGTGATTGCAGGTCTCGACATCTCCGAGCAATCCGGCGTGCGCGTATTCGACGCCCAGCTCTATGGCAATGGTGCGGCGACATTCCTCGCTCTGGGGGATGTGACAGCGGCCAGCGAATACCTGGACAAGATGCTGCCCCTCATTCAACCCGGTCAGTACCAAGACTATTCTTACTACCACGTGCTGGCTATGTGGCACGCTCTGACTGCCGGCGAATACTTGCGGGCCAAGGAGCACCAACATAGATCGCATGCGGCAACCATCGACGGAGGTCTGACGTTACCTGAAGTCGCTGCTTTCATACCTAGCGCACTTATTGATTGCGAGCTTGGAAACCTCCAGGCCGCGAAAGACGCCTTGAAGTGGTCTCTCCAGAAAAGCCAGGAATATCCATGTCCGACCACCGAACTAATGTGCCACCTGACAGTTGCAGAGTGGGCACTAGACAGTGGCGACCAACCAGCGGCGTTGGATTCCATGAAAAGAGCCCTGGGCCTGGTCCGCGAGCTCAACATATCTGTTTGCATGGGTTGTTGCCGGCCGAATCTGGCAAGGCTGCTCACTTTTGCGCTCGAGAGGAAGATCGAGGCGAAGACCATACGGCTGCTGATTGACCGGCTGCAGTTGCAACCGCCGGAAAATGAGATCCCGCACCAGGATTGGCCGCTGCCGATCAGAATAAAAGTCCTGGGCGGCTTCAGTCTGGAACACCGGGGAAAGCAACTGGAGTTTTCGGGCAAGGCCAAGCGCAAGCCCATTGATTTACTCAAGGCGCTGATCGCTTTCGGCGGAAACCAGGTGCAGGAGCGAGAACTGGCCGACGCCCTTTGGCCTGACTCTGAGGGCGACGCATCGTCCCAGGCCCTGGCGACCACCCTGCATCGTCTGCGAAAAGCTGTCGGCGACGACGATTTCATCCAGCGCCAGAGCGGGGCATTGACGCTGCGCCGGTCCTCGTGCTGGATCGACTTGTGGGAGCTCGAGGCATTACTCGAACGGCCCGACGAGCACGGAGTTGCCGAACGGATCCTTGCTCTTTATCGGCCTCTTTTAGGGCAGGAAGATACCGTCTGGGTTCTGGGACCGAGGGAAAAACTGCAGCGGAGAGTGCTGAATGTCCTGCGAGCCTGGGCCGATGAGCGCCTGACCAGCGAAAACTACCTGCAGGCCATGCCGATCTACGAAGGCATTCTCGAGATCGACAGCATCGCCGAAGATTGCTGCCGGGGTCTGATGAAATGCCTGGCCGGCGTTGGCCGCAACTCCGAGATGATCGTGTGCTTCAACCGCTGCCGCGACGCCTTGCTTGCCACTCTGGGCAGAGAACCTTCGGAGGAGACCACCACCCTCTACCGCAAACTGCAGGACGATGAAAGCTCCAGCAGCCACATTTCAGGCTGATCGGCCAATGTACCCAATCTGTAATAGCTCGGGGGTTAGAACTGAATCTACTTGATGTTGCTGTGGTTTCTTTAAAGGGGTGTTCCATGCAAAGAAGTTATCTCGACCTCTTGATCGCCATACTCGTCGCAGTTGCCCTGCTCCAGTCGGGTTCGGCCCGGGCAGGTGTCACTGAGGACCTATGGTACGACATCGCGACTGATCCGCTGACAGACTGGGCCGAGCTTACGTCGGGCGTCGGAACGGCGACAAAGAGCGGGATTCAACTATACAGCCAGGATAAATCGCTTTATTACTGGGCGGCGTTTCCCGGCCTGGACTCGGGCAACGCCTTTGTCGTCGAGGCCGTGGTGTCGGTCGAGAAACCGCCCCAACCTGCCATGGGTGACGAGGTCAGCGGCGCCAGGCTGGCTGTCGATTTTGGCGACCCAATCAGCGGCGACATTTACCGGGCGGAGGTGCGGTTCATTATCGACGATGCCGGCAGAATGCGAATCGCGCTGTACGACGTCGCGGACGGCATGGCAATCGAGCTCGCTTCGGTGGATCGAGACTTCAACACGGCTCCACTCCGCTACCGAGTCCGGATTCGCAGGCAGCAGATCAGTGGAGTGGACTACGTATTTCTCGAAACGGAGCCCGAGGATGTCATGGTGGATGGAAATGACGAAACCTTCGACGATCCGCCGCGCCGCGTGGTCGTACCCCAAGTCTTTTTTGGACTCGAGGCTTCCGGCGATCCCGGTGCAGTTACATGGGGCAACTTGGTTTCATCGGATACATACAATTCCTGGTGGGAGAGCATCCATCTCACCTTCTGCGATGACCCGACCACCCTGCTCCCCTACTGGGCCCCTTGCGACCCGGGCTACGAACGCGTCGGCGTCGAGTGCGTCGACATCGACGAGTGCGCCCAGGGAACCGACGACTGCGACCCGTCAGAGACCTGCACCAACACGATCGGCGGCTTCTCGTGCGGGTGCGCCGACATCTTCTACGATATCGCGACCGACCCCTTGACAGATTGGACGGAGCACATCTCGGGCGGTTCCCGTAGCGGGATAGAGATCGTCACCCCTTCAGCGCCGCTCTATTATCAACAATACTTTCCAGGGTTAGACACCGGCAACGCCTTTGTCGTCGAGGCGGTTGTATCTGTAGTCCCCGAACCGACATCTGGGTCCGACGAAGCCAGCGACGCCAGGATGGCCATTGAATTCACCGATCCAAATACCGGCGAAATGTACCGCACGGAGATAAGGTTTATAACCGACACCACAGGCGGTATGTGGATCGCGCTTTTCGACGTCGCGAATAGTGTCGAGGCAGAGCTCGCTTCATTGGAGCGGGACTTCAGCTGGTCTCAACCACGCTATCGGGTGCGCCTCCGCCGCCAACAAATAGGAGGGGTGGACTACTTGTTCTTTGAGTCCGAGCCCAAGGACGTTCGGGTGGACGGCAACGACGAGACCTTCGACGATCCACCGCGCCGGGCGGTTATTCCCCTGTCCTCACTGGGCCTGGAAATGGGATTTGGATTGCCCGGACATGTACGCTTCGGTCATACGGAAGGTTTTCATACAACAACTTCCTTTTGGGAGAGCGTTCATATCACCCTGTGCGACGACCCGGCCGTCCTGCTCCCCTACTGGCCCCCCTGCGACCCGGGCTACGAGCGCGTCGGCATCGACTGCGTCGATATCGACGAATGCGCCCAGGGGACCGACGATTGCGACCCGTCGGAGACCTGCACCAACACGATCGGCGGCTTCTCTTGCGGGTGCGCCGACATCTTCTACGATATCGCGACCGACCCGTTGACGGATTGGACGGAGTACAATGAGGTGGGGGGTTCCCGTAGCGGGATAGAATTCGTCACCGCTTCAGCGCAGCTCTATTATACACAGTACTTTCCAGGGCTAGACACCGGCAACGCCTTTGTCGTCGAGGCGGTTGTGACCGTAACCCCCGTACCACCATCTGGGTCCGACGAAACCAGCGACGCCAGGATTGCCGTTGAATTCACCGATCCAAATACCGGCGACATGTACTGCACGGAGATACGGTTTATCACCGCCCCTGCAGGCGTACTGAGAATCGCGCTTTTCGACGTCGCGAATAGTACTGAAATAGAGCGAACTTCATTGGAGCGGGACTTCGGCTCGTATCAACCACGCTATCGGGTGCGCCTCCGCCGCCAACAAATAGGAGGAGTGGACTACTTGTTCCTCGAGTCCGAGCCCAAGGACGTTCGGGTGGACGGCAACGATGAAACCTTCGACGATCCACCGCGCCGGGCGGTTGTTCTCCTGTCCTCACTGGGCCTGGAAATGGGATTTGGATTGCCCGGACATGTGCGCTTCGGTCATTTGGAAGATTTTCATTTCACCTATTCCGAATGGGAGAGCGTTCATATCACCCTGTGCGACGACCCGGCCGTCCTGCTCCCCTACTGGCCCCCCTGCAACCCGGGCTACGAGCGCGTCGGCATCGATTGCGTCGACATAGACGAGTGCGCCATCGGGGCCGACGACTGCCACACCTACGCGACCTGCACCAATACCCCGGGTTCGTTCACCTGCACCTGCAATTCTGGCTTTACCGGCGACGGCCAAACATGTTTCGACATCAACGAGTGCGCCAATGGAACTCACAGATGCGACGCAAACGCGAGGTGCAGCAATAGAACAGGCACGTACACCTGTTTCTGCAATACGGGCTACACCGGTAGCGGCTGGACGTGCACGGACATCGACGAATGCGCCACCGGCGCTGACGACTGCGACGTCAACGCCACCTGCACTAATACTGATGGCTCGTTTACCTGCACCTGTAACCCAGGCTACACCGGCGACGGTCGAACCTGCACCGACGTCGACGAATGCACTGTGGGGGGCAATGACTGCGACGGTCAACGCCACCTGCACCAATTCGACAGGCTCGTATATCTGTGTCTGCAACACCGGCTACATCGGCGACGGCCGGACCTGTTCCGACATCGACGAGTGCGACACCGGGGCCAATGACTGCGACATCAACGCCACCTGCACCAACACATCTGGCTCGTTCACCTGCGCCTGCAACACCGGCTACACCGGCGACGGCAATACCTGTACCGACATAGACGAGTGCGCCGAGGGCACCGCCGGCTGCGACATCAACGCCGCCTGTGCCAATACCCCGGGCTCATTCATCTGCACCTGCAATCCCGGCTACACCGGTGACGGCCATACTTGCTCCGACATCGACGAGTGCGTCACCGGAGCCAATGACTGCGACGCCAACGCCGTATGTACCAACACGACAGGT
>JBDGYW010000356.1:0-6662 GCA_039588935.1 Gemmatimonadota bacterium
CTACTGCATGAACGGCCACTGCTCTGAGGTCTGCGAGTTCGACGCCGACTGCCCCGAGGGCATGCGTTGTGGCATCGTTGGATTCGGCATCGAGGGCTCGGACGCGATACTGTATGTTGGTATGTGCCAATGGTTCGGGGGTTCCATGCTGCCCTGCCAAGGCTTCTCTGACTGTCCCGACGGTGAGTTGTGCGACTTCTACGTGAATTCCAGCGACGAGGTCGTCACCCTGTGCACCACGGAAAACTGCGAGTTGGGGGGCGAGGACTGTTCCCCGCCGGGTACGGCCGCTTGCGGCGACGATGGCGCAGATCCCTGCTGGGGAGAACTGTGCCTGACCTACACCACCGGGGAAAGCTTCTGCTCGCTGACCTGCGGGAACAACGAGGACTGCACCACCGGAACCATCTGCGGCGGACTCCTGAGCGTCACCGACGACCTGACGGTGCCCATCTGCGTAGAATTCGACGGATCGGCCGAGCCATGCACGGCGGACGCCGACTGCCCCGACGGCGAGGCCTGCTCATTCATCCAGGGTATGGAGGGCTTCGAGTCCATCTGCATGACCCCCAACGACCCCAGCCTGCCGGTCGGCGCAGATTGTAGCGACTCTACGATACCCTGCTACAACGACCTGTGCGTGACCATGGGAGATGAATACTGGTGCTCGGCGGTGTGCATGGAAGCTGTCGACTGTCCCACGGGCTACTACTGCGACCCGGTGAACCTGGGCGACAACAAGACCTGGGGCGCCTGCGGGCCGGCTGACGGCTCGGCGGATTTCTGCGCCAAGGACGCCGACTGCCCTCCGGGGGAGGCCTGCTTCTACAACGAGACGCCTTTCGGCGACCTCGAAGCTTTTTGCCTGCAGGCGCACACGCCCGGCGCGGCCCCCGGAGAAGCCTGCGGCGGAGGAACCCGCTGCGCCAACGACCTGTGCATGGCGGACTCCACCTGTTCGGCGGTGTGCGACTCAAACGCCGTCTGTACGACTTACAGCCGGGACTGCGTCTGGACCAACAGGTTCCCCAACGTGGCGACCAACCTGTACGGCCCCGCCTGCATCGCGCCGGACGCCTCGACGCCGCTGTGCACTCTGTGTATAACCGACGCCGACTGCGGGGGCGATTCCAAGTGCATCGAGAGCGCCGCCAATGCCGGCGAGAAGTACTGCGGTCTGCCCTGCCCCAACGGCGACGAGTGCGGGGGCCTGGCGCATCCCATGGGGCCGTTTTCTTGTACGGATGTCGGGGGGACGGTCAACAACTGCAAGCCGAACGGGGACACCTGCGCCCCCTAGGGCCCGGCTCTCAGAATCCCTCGAACAACGAGTGCAACGACGTGTTAAGCGCGTTGGCGATCTTGTGCAACGACGCCACCGAGGCGGCCGATTCCGCGCGTTCCACTTGACTCAAGAGGCTCACCGAAAGTCCGGTGCGCTGGGCGACCTGGCGCAGGGTGAGCTTCTTCTGCTGGCGGACCTGGCGCAACCGGGAGCCCACGGTGAGCAGCAACTTTTCTTCTGGTTTTTGCAAGAGACCCTTCTCCTTTACGATATTCTTGATAACCGAACAAAGTTTGCGGGTGTCGGAGGATTTCTCCACGTAGTCGCACACCCCGCGCTTGAGCGAGGCCACCGCCGATTCGACCGTCGGCGCGGAGTTGAGCACCACCATGGAAAGATCCTTCTGCCGGGCCTGAAACTTCGGCAGCACCCCCAGCCCCTCGGCACCCGCCAGCTTCAAATCCAGAACCACGATATGAAACCGCCCGGCATCAGCCTGCCGCAACCCCGCCTTGAGCGAACCGGCAACATCCGCCCGGTAACCCTCTTTCTTCAAGGCATTCTGTAACACTTTCCCCGATTTCGGATCCCCGTCCACAACCAGGACCCGTACAGCTCGACTTTTCATGGCGCCCCCCTAGAGCGCGAAGTGGCTCTCCTTATCAGTTTCCCATGGCCAGCCTATCACCGGGGGACGGATACCGTCAAGTAGGTGAAAATTGCTCGAATAATGCCTTGGAAGGGGGGGCAGGCTCCTCAAGGATCGAAGGTAACCACAGCCTTCAACGGCTCGATACACTCATAGCCGTCCCAGGTCTTGCACAACTCGGAGTCACCCATAAAAACGGTCAGCACCGATTCACCCGGAGTGCCGGACCCGATAAATGCAACCACTCTGCCGTCGGCATTAGTAGGGCCCGTAGGCTGCTCGAGAATATCCAACCGGGTGCCGTCTTGGTTTCGCGATGAATGAATCACTATTTCCACCTCTTCAACAGGGGGCCGTCGTTCACACAGCGCCTCGAACACACACACGACGATCTCCGCTTGGAGAAAACCATCTGCCGGCATCCGATCCGAACTCAATACTATCTCACCCGCAATCAACTCTCCCCTCGCGCCGGCACAAGGACAGGACCCACTTTCGGGGACACATAAATCCTCTCCGGTCTCTTCAGAGCAACACCTCCACCCCTCCTTGCACGGGCAGGCCTGCCCGCTTTCTGAAAGTTGGGGGATGCAGTTCTGGTGGAACACCAGGCTAAGTAGCACAACCAGGACCAGCTTGATCGCTGCTGCGTTCTTCATCTTTCACCTCCAACCCGTTCTTCAGTCGCAGGTTGCGGAGCCGTCGTTTCCTGTTATGCTGGCGACGCCCAGAAAATACTTAAGCTGTGCCAACAACCCCTCCGCGGCACAGGTCGGCAATTTCGGGTTGTCCCTGATCGTGAAGTCAGCCCCAACGCTTTCGACATTGCTCAGTCCGCTTATGTCCGACAGTTCTTGGTTGGCGTGCTTGCAGTGGACGCCTCCTATGTACAGATTGCCTCCGATGTAGGACAGACCGCTCAGGCCATCAAGATCCGGAAGAACCTTGTTGCCCTCGATTTGCACGTCCCCCTTGACATATACAAGCGAGCTAAGGTCGAAACTTTTCAGATCATAGTTGCAAATAATTCTCAGAGTACCTTCAATTGATTTCAGATATGGCATTTCGAAGTTGGTAAAGCCATCTGTAATGTTTACGCTCAGATCCGCCCCTATGCTGGTATAGCAAGATTCTGTATTTGTCCCGAACATTTCCTGGAAACGTACATCACCAGGGTAGTGGCCGCAGGGCTCATTCCCGCAGCCGGAATTGGCAATCATAATCAGTCCAATAACAGCCAGAAGCCGCATACTTGCCCTCCCACCATCAACGGGTTCAATCACAGCTCGCGCTGTTGTCGTTTCCCGAGATGGTTGCAATCCCCAGAAAGTAGACCAGCCGTTCCACCAGTGCCTCCGCCGCACAAGTCGGTAACTTGGGATTATTCTCTATTCGTATGTCACCGGCGATGCTCTCGACGTTGCTCAGCCCGCTGATGTCCGAGAGCTCTTCATTGAAGTACTCCGGTTCGCTCGGTCCGTAGCCCGCCCTGATTATCAGGCTGCCTCCGATGTAGGAAAGACTTCTGAGGCCGCCTAGATCCGGAAGGATCCTATTGCCCTCTATCTCTACCTTCCCCTTTACGTATACAAGTGACCTAAGGTCGAAACTTTTTAAATCATAGTTGTATACAATTCTCAGACCTCCTCCAATTGATCTCAAATATGGCATTTCGAAGTAGGTAAAACCATCTGTGATGTTTGCTGTCAGTTCCCCCCCTATACTGGTATAGCAAGATTCTGTATCCGTCCCGAACATTTCCTGGAAACTTACGTCACCAAGGTAGTGGCCGCAGGGCCCATTCCCGCAGCTGGCGCTCAGAAGGGCTGTCAGGACATACATAACAAGATTGCGCATGGTCTTTTCTCCCTCTTGCCTGAAACGGTCAGGGTTGTGCCCGTCTGGCGCATATGCTGGGATTGTCTATTCCACCCCCACCTATCTCATCTGCTGTCCGGCATTCATATGGTTGGGGGCAATCTGTGTCGGTCCAACAAGCCTGGTAGATCACGCAGTACTCGGAGTGCGGGCCAAATGAAAACTCATTGCTGTCACAGACGGGCTCCGGCCCAACGGGCATGCAGTGGCCGACCAGCGGGCGGTGGAAGTCGAGCTCGCAGTTGCCCTGACAGTCCGCCGCCGTCCGGCATAAATCGGCCATGCACGCTCGCTCGCGATGGTTGCAGTATTTGTCGGGATCAGTGCAGGTAGATCCGCATTCACTCTGAATAACACAACCGGGCTCACCGTGATCCACCAGGGCGCAGGTCTGGCCCGCGGGGCATTCCGAGTTTGATCTGCAGAACTGCAAGCACACTCCGGTGTAGCAGACGCCGTCCTTGCAGTCCTTGCTGCGCTGGCATGCTTGTCCGGTTTCTGCTGAGCCTGGAGTCAGGCATATGTAGTGATCGAGGCCGTTCATGGGCTCCCGGCATACCGTTCCCGCAGAACACATGCTGTCATCCAGGCAAATCCACGACTGGCGACACAGGTTGGCACCCTGATCGCAGACCTGGATGCCGGGGCAGATACATTCCGGAGAACATTCGACCCCGCAGGTGTCCGGGTCCGCGCATTCGCATTGGTTGAAACGGTTGCAGGTATAGCCACTCTCGCAGAGATTCAGGGCGTTGCAATTGTAGTCCTTACGAACGCAGATCGGCACCATGTCGGGGTCAGTGATCGTGTCGTTCGACTTCCGGCAGGTGCATGGACCGGTGACTCCGTTGGAGGGGCACATCGCCTCGGTGGGAATGCAGGTATCCATGCAACACTTCCATCCTTCGATGCAGTTGCATTTATCTGTCGTTCCACCGTCACCCGTTGTCCCGCCGTCGCCAGAGCACGAATCGCCCTTTGGAATGCACCGTCCCGTGCAGCACTTCCAACCATCGGCGCAGGGGCAGTCGCTTCCTTGCTCAGAGAGGTAGGGGGCGCATTCGAATGCGGGTATCAGCAGCAGAAACGCCGCCGGAACCATGACGAGAAGGATCCAGTTACTTTTCATCGTGGACCTCCCTTCCATTCACAGGCCTATCCTTATGGTAAGACCGAATCCATCGGTGCCGGGATCGAGAGTCGGTATGATGGTTACATCTCCCGCCCGGTCGGGCTCATCCGGCCAGAGAACCATCGTCAGCCAGGTGGCCGCGGCCGCGCCGGCGAGTGCGTAGAACACTACGGCCGTCGTGTTCAGTGCTTCGATGTCCTGGTTCAGTTCTGCTCTTCTCGTCTGGGAAGCGCCGTCGCCGCTGCTGTAGCGCTCGTACGCCCAGATGTTCGCTGCCGCTCCAATCGCAGCCGCGCCGATTGCGGTCCAGAATGCCGTCTGCTTCACGTAATACCTGGTGGGAGAAGTGGCTTTGAGATCCAGGGCGGCTGGTACGACCGCAGCTGTTGTGTCGAAGGTTCTTTCATACTTTTCAAGCTTGCTCTTTCCGAACGGCTCGGAGAACAGTTCCTCGAAGGCCAGGTGCAGCGCGCCTTTGCGGCCGATTCGTTGGCCTCGCTGGTTCAGCTCGGAAACCCTCACCTCACCGGTCCTGTCTACTACTCTCTCCCCGGCGCCGTTAGCCCGACACACGAACAGGGGGCGTTTGTTCGGTAACTGAATATGGAAATGATCATTGGCTGCAGGGTGGACGTCCAGCAGGCGGTCGCCCTTGGCGTTTTCCAGGTAGACGTGGCCCCAGGTGGTGTCGTCGAGGATCAGAACGTCCTGGTTGGCGGTCCAGTCGATTATGTCTTGGGACAGTTCCCCCGGTGGACGGACGATGAAGTCGGGGCGGAAGCGGGGATTCTTGATGCGTTCGTTGGCGGTGGTCAAAAAGGCGCCCAGCTCGGCGTAGGTGATCTTGCGGTTGCCGTCCACGTCGGCGCCGCCGCGCAGGGCCGAGCGCAGCTCATGGGAGAAGACGCCGGCCTGGAAGCGTTCCCATTCGTGGCTGTCGCGGTTCGACGAGGTCGAGAGCAGGAAGCCGGTGTTCTTGGCGCCGGTGGCGTCCGGGTGGTCGACAAAGTGCCGGTTGTAGGGCTGGCGCTCTCCCCCCGGGCCCTTCTCGAAGGCCAGGTAGTAGGACTTGCAGGCGTCGACGATGACATGGTTGCGATCGGCCGGCGACGGGGCGAGGATCTCGTCGTACAGATCCCCACGGCTCAATCGTCCCCCGTTGAATAAGACGATATATCCTTCGCCGTGCTCGACATTGCCGTGCCCGCTGTAGACGAGCAGGAATTCGGTCTCCCCGCCGCCGGCCTTTCTTTCATTCATCTTCCGAGTCAAGCTCTCGAACGCCTTGAAGAGGTTCTCCCGGGTCGCAGGTGTCGCATTCGCCAGGTCGGGGTGCATGCCGCGGCTGTCCTTATCCAGGGTTACCAGCAGGACGCTTTCGATCCCGGCCTGGGTGAACATGCGATGGGTGGCCACCGCGTCGTCGTCGGCGTAGCGCAAGTCTGGGACCTTGTCGCTGTCGGAGGCGTTCTGGCCGATGACGATGGCGAAGCGGGACGTCTCGGCTCGGGTGTCCGGCAAGCACAGCAACAGCATGGCGATCGTTGCGATTGTCGTCGCTTTCATGGTTCCACCACCGTCTTTTGAATGTGTTGGGCTGAATCCTCCAGGGGAATACGTTCTCCGGGCTTCAGCCTCTTGAACAATGCCTCCACCTCGGACACCTGCAGGGGTTTTCTGGTGAAAAGGCCGTATATCCACAAGGGCCCCGGGGCGAA
>JBDGYW010000357.1:0-9933 GCA_039588935.1 Gemmatimonadota bacterium
CGGCGATCCGGCTTCACTCCACGCTCAACCAACTCCTCCAGCAATCCCACCACCACTATGGCGTTTTCGCTCGCTCCTTCCCGCAAACCCAGCACGTGCTTCCTGCCCTCACCATCCACTCCAACGGCTCCCAACACATGATGCGAGCCAAACTGAACCCCGTCGATGTAGACGATCAGAAGGTCCTTGTCTTCAAATCGGCGCTCAGCCAAATCCTTGAGCACCCGTTCCCCAGCCTCAATCGTCTCTCTACTCACTTGCGACTTGCTGATGCCTACGGCATCGGCCATCTCTGGCAGTACGTCCTTGTAGCACCGCGTCGACACACCAGAAAGCAGAATCTCTAGCATCCGCTCCCCCAACCGGCCGCTGCGCATCGCCTCATAGGCCGGCACCTCGACCTCGCCTCCTCGACCCACTCCCTTCTGACGCAACCGAGGCTTCGTCACCCGAAGCTTTCGTTCCGCCAAACTCACCACGCCAGGCTGGCTTCCGTGCCAGGAAGCCTCACCATCTGAGCCACGCTTGCCGCGCTGCTTGCGCCCCGCCACCTGCTCAGCGCTCAGCTGAAGCACCGCTTCAATCGTGGCCCGACCCACCATGTCAATCACCTCATCCACCGCAAGCTCAGCATCCTCGATCAACTGCACCATCGGTAGTAACAGCTGCCCCTCGCTCGCCAGAAACTCGCTCAACACCTGGCTGTCCTTCTGTTCCGCCACCTGATAACTTCGTCTCATCGGTGATGGCTCCTTTCTAATGGGTGATTATTGCACACCCGATCATACCGGATCGGGATACCCGGAGCCATCACCTTCTTCTTTATTCCTGGATCAAGTTCCAACTATGGATGGGACACCTTCCGCTCCGAGGGCGCGTGCCCTGGTGCTCCGTGAATGACTCAAATCCCGAACCCAATGATTCTCGGTCAGTGTGTTGGTTGGGACTTGTATGGCAGTCGCCGGACTGATCCCCTGAACCTACCTCAGGGAACTGTTGGCAGGTCCGACGGCCAGCGGCGGGAACACAGCTTGACACGTGAATGAAGGTGACAAACGCTTAGCCGCCATATGGCATCAGTAGTTGCTCAACATGCAGGTTCCGGCCTCTCCAACTCAACCGGGCTCATTCCCTTCACCTCCAACGACAATTTTGCCGGGAAGGTTACGGCTGGCACCACGTTCATTATCCCTTCTTCTTCCATGCCTCCGTTTACTTTGCTTTCTGTTGAGCAGAGGGCGTCACGCATTATCTCGACCGCCGCCTCGCATCCCAGAACCAGCACTCCGTCAAAACGCGCAGCTCGCCTCGTAAACGCTTTTCTGCGTCTCTCAGTCCACATGCAGGCCACAAACCGGTGCATTAGCTTGCTGTCGAACACTTCAGCCGCAATCGACTCGGCAACAGCATCGGCACCGGAGAGCATACCGTTGGTCCAAACCGGCCCGACCAGATTGTCAGCACGCTGCATGGATCAGCACCTTAAGTTTCCACCGCATGTTCCGCTGCATCTTACAACTCTGCGGAACCATTCAGGCGGCCAGTTTCAACTGGTAAAGCTCCCAGGCGCCGTCGGAGAGACAGACGTCCAGAAACGCCTCCTCCAGCACCGGGTCGCGGCGGGTTTCGTCGGGGACCAGCTTCCAGAAGTCGTCCGCCGGGATTCTTGGCGCGTCTCGGGTGGCGTCCAACGATCTGGCGTGATTGTAGGCGTAGAACATATGCAGCTGCGCCGGCGGTATCTCAGATAGCGTATCGACGTCTGCTTCCAACTCGCCCAAAGGACATTCGGAGTCGCTGATTCTTCCGGCTCTGCCGATAACGAAAAACTTGTCGGTATCAGGGTCGGTAGGATTGAGCCTTCGAATGAACGTACTGAAATCTTCAATCCCGTGAGGGCCTTCACCATGAGCGTCGGCGGTTGCCAGGGCCGCCATGACGTTCGTCATGACGTACTCATCCATCTCGCCTGATTCATTGAAATACTCGACGATGTTGTATATGAATCCCCCTAGCAGGGGTTTCATTCGTTCCGCCGTTTCTCGGCCGGTTATCAGGCGATCGGCACGCCTGCACAACGTCAGAATCAACCTGTCAATGCTGCATTCTTCCACAAAGGCTCTGCGGTCGTCATCGAGGCCGGTTACGATCCGCAGCCTTCGTCTCATCAACTGTGTCATTTTGCGGCTCCTATCCTACTCCCTGCGGTGCGGCGAAATCGCGACGGCAATGGTTAAAGTCCTCGCTGCAGGCACGGCGCAGGGTGCGTTGCTATTGATCAATTCCAATCGTCGTAGCGATGGCGTTCAGCATCGTCGTAGCAATCGCATTCAGATGGCGGATAGGGTGTGTCGCTTTCGATCGGCTCATCACCATATACCCTCGAACGAGCTGCCCATCCAGGACACCAGTTGCGCCGCCACCCCATGCGGCGGCCGAACGCCGAACATGGCCCTCTCGCGGTGTACCTGCACATACCGCAGTTATGGCAAAAGTCAGCCAACATTCGCGTGAAAAAGTTGAATTCGTTTTCTCTGTTCGTATAGGATCTTGTCGATTGCATTGGGTTTTCCTCCATTCTGCTGCCTGGACGAAAACGAGCGGACAAAGGTTACATGCGAGCCAACGCTGTAACCTCGCTAGCACTTTTTTCGTCTACGCTTCAGAATGGATGGAATCCAATACAGAGCTGAGTATCTCCAGCATTGGACAAGCCGTCGTGACAATCGAAATCGAGAAAGAAAGAGGATAGACATGACCATGCTGAGCAAACGCGACAACGAGCTGGTTGCGCTGGGGGCTGCGGTAGGAAGCAATTGTGTACCATGTATCGTGTTCCACGTCCGGGAGGCCCGAGATTGCGGCCTCACAGACGATGAAATACGAGAAGCCGTGGCCTCTGCACACAGGCTGAAGCAGACTCCGGCCACCCTAGTGTTGAACGCGGCTCACCAAGAGTTGAGCGACGTGCCGTCCGAGGATGTATCAGCGACCGGTGGCTGCGGGTGTCAGACCTGCTAAAATGGGTGCATCTTTGCAGCAGGAGGAGTCGACCATGACAGACAGCGATACGCTCACCTTCGACGATGTCGCCGCGAAGTACTCCAAACCGTTGCTCGCCTATCTGGTGCGTATGACGCGAGACTCCGCCGACGCCCACGATCTCCTACAGGAAGCTCTAATTAGAATCGCGCGCGAGCTGCCGAAATTGCGATCGCCGGAAGCCGTCAAAGGATGGGCGTATCGAATCGCGACAAACGTGGCCATCGACCACCTGAGGAAGAGCGGAAAGGTTCAGTTCGTGGAGTTCGACGGAGAAACCGACAGCTCTGAGATCGACGCGGAAGAGGAACTGGTGGTCGATGAAATGAATGAGTGTATCCGCGGTGTTATCGACCGTCTTCCGCCCGACTATCGTGCAGCAATTGTGTTGTCAAATCTCGATTATGGGCACGTCTGTGACAGCGGCCAAGGTGCGGATCCACCGCGCAAAGGCCAAGCTCCGAGAAGCGCTCAACCAGGAGTGTGACTTCTATCGAAGCGACTCAGGGAACCTGAGGTGTGACGTCAAGCAGGGGTGTTCACCCCCGCGGAGTCAGAACTCTTGCACAGATTAACTGCTTAGCCGTCTGCCGAGCTGCCTCTGCCCGGCCCGGAGTATTCGATCAACTCCAGGACCTCATAATGGGCCGACCTCGAGTCCCAACGCTCGAGCGCCTTCTGTGCTACGTCAGGAACGTAGCATTGCTCGTAATCCTCTCCCTGAAAATCGATGATACTCTGCAGGGAATCGAAGGTCATGATCGTGACGAACTCCGTTTCAGACTCCAAATCGCGCTGCAGCACTTCGATACCTCGATACCCCCGAATTTCCTTCGCCTCTATGCCTGGAATCACCTCACCGAGAAGAACCGTTCGGTAGGCTTCCGCGTTCTCGAGCGTAGTCCACCCGTGCCAGATTCTCTTGACCGCCATTTCCACCCTCGCTAGCTGCATTTGATCCTGATACTCCGTTAGACGGACTCCCGACGATCCAGATCGGATACTCCATTCGTCGGGAGCCCGGCAACGTATACTCGATCCGTGTTCTGCACGTGGCAATGTTCCTCAGCCGCCGCAGCCCCCCTGTTGGTCCGACGCGCTTGGACTCGATTGGTCTCCTCGTTCCAGACGACCTAGAACGCTGTCTACCACCTGCCGAGCCGTCGCCAGACGCTCTGCCTCCGGTACATCGTCGATGTCAAAGATGTCATTGTATTTCTTGTATACCGCCAGAGCATCGAACTGAATCAACTGATCCTCGTCCAGGATGTGTTCGAGTAAACGACCATGGCAGCGGAGAAAGCATCCGTCGATGAGAACTACCTTCTCGGCTGATTTGATCCACTGGGCAATAGCCGACTCGGGCACAGTTGTTAGCTCACCATGGCACCCGCGGCCGTAGGGCTCCTCTTTGGAAATCATATTTGCAGCAAGCCTCGCGATCTCTCCACGGATGCATGCTCCTTCGCAGGATAGCACGGGGATCTTTGATCGCTCCATACCGCGGTGGCCCACGATTTCCCCGATGGGACACTTACCCTTGGTGGCGGTGACTGTCTGGGTGAACGTCTGTTCGCTTGTATTCGTCGCTGCCGTCGCAGTCATTTTGGTTGTCCTCCCGTTTTTTCTGTCCGGTCGTTTCTGAACTGGTTCGAAAGCTTAGACGTAGCAGGTGCTGCCGAGGTTACACGGACAAGGCTGTAACCTCAGTGGGGCATTGTTCGTCTACGCTTTGAGCCGAAAAACAAAGACTCTCGTACGAACACGAGATTTGGAGGACTAGAGAATGCCATTCTATCTGAAAGAAGCGGACATACTTGCCGAGGTTGCCGGACTCAGGTCCGTGCTGATAGTGCCCTGTCGATTCTGCCCTGCCGCAAGCCTCGCCGTGAAGGAGGATAAGCCCTATTTCGAACCGTTCAGAAGACTCCTGAGAACGGAAGCGTACGAGTCGTACATCCGGGACCTGAAAAATCGTCTGGCACGAGAAGGGATCGAAACAGAGGTATTCGACAGCAAGCTGTTGCACCAGTTTGTGGCCTGCGTGTGGACTGAGCGCCGTCGAAGAGCGTTTGCGAGGCGAGCGGCGCGTTTCGACGGAGTTCTGGTTCTGGGATGCGAGGCGGCGGTAGAGACAATGCGTGACGCCCTGGGCACAGCAGATTGCAGAGTGATCGGGGGAATGGAAGAAGAAGGAATAATGAACGTCGTGCCCGCCGTACGCTTCCCAGCCAAGTTGTCGTTGGTGGTGAAGGGAATAAGCCCGGTGAAGTTGGAGAAACCTGGGGCCTGCCAACAGTTCCCTGCGGTAGGTTCAGGGGGGCTAGGCAGCCGCTCACAAACCCCTGCCAGTACACTGACCGAGAATCAGTAGACCATCGCTCACACAATAACTGACACACGTAGTTTTTCTAAAGAAAAAGGCTACTCCGGTAATCCGGAGCCGCCTAAGAAGTTAGGTTCATACCCCGCCAGGGACTCGTTGCGAGGTGGGGAGTTGGGGTGAGGAGCTGGAGCAGGTGTAATTCTCTTGGGCGGAACCGACCTGTTCCTGGCATTCGATGGGCGCGACTGCGGCTTTCCGTACATCAATTGCGCCGACGTGCACCTCGCCAAGGTGGTCGAGTCGGCGAGACGCAATGATACAAGGATCTAGGAGGCGGTACGATGAGTGATAAAGCAACAGACCGCTTGCAGCAAGGAATGTTTCAAGAGATGCAGGACGGAGCAATCCTGGAGCGTGCCGCCAGGTATGGGAAGGAATACGCGGCTTCGGTCTGTGAACGCCGAGTGTATCCCGATGAAGACGCAATCAAGGGGCTCGACGCCTTCGACGAAGCGATACCGGAGGTGACGGGCGATGCTGTCGAAGTGTTGGAGCGGCTGCATACGGCAGGCTCGCCGGGGACTGTGGCGCAGACGGGTGGACGGTATTTCGGTATGGTCAACGGAGCACTCGTCCCGGCAGCATTAGGTGCGCGTGTTTTAGCTGACGTATGGGATCAGAACGCAGTGCTCTATGCTACGTCGCCGGTGAACTCCAAGCTGGAGAACGTAGTGGAGCGCTGGCTCTGCGATCTTCTCGGCTTGCCGGTGTGCACCGTGGCGGGTTTTGTGAGCGGGACTTCCATGGCGACTCTCTGTGGGCTTGCTGCAGCACGATATCGACTGCTGCTGAACGCCGGCTGGGAGGTGAATCGTCAAGGGATGAATAGTGCGCCGCCCATACGAATCGTCACGGGCCAACACGCGCATGGGACTGTCATCAAGACTCTCACCCTCCTTGGATTTGGTGACGGCTGCATCGAGTGGGTGGATGTTGACGAACAGGGTCGGATTGTCCCGGAAGCACTTCCCAATCTCGATGAACGCACGATCGTGATTGCCCAAGCCGGGAACGTGAACTCTGGTGCGTTCGATCCCATCGGGCACATTTGCGAGAATGCGAAGAATGCAGGAGCCTGGGTGCATGTTGATGGGGCCTTTGGTTTGTGGGCTGCTGCCTGCCAACGACTGAGCCATCTCACCGAGGGAATCGAGATGGCAGACTCGCTATCGGTGGACGCCCACAAGACGCTCAACGCACCATACGACTGCGGGATCGTCCTAGCAAATGATCGTGAAGCGCTGGTGGCCGCATTGCAGAATTCCGGTGACTACATCGCCTTTTCACAGCACCGCGATGGTATGATGTTCGCCCCCGAGATGTCACGCCGCGCCCGAGCCGTCGATGTGTGGGCTACACTCAGATATCTCGGGCGTTCGGGAGTCGACGAGCTGGTTTGGAGTCTCTATCAGAGAGCGAGTCAGTTCGCCGGGGAACTCGACGCTGCCGGGTTCGAGGTGTTGAACGATGTGGTGTTCAATCAGATCGTTGTCAGTTGCGGCACCGACGAGTTGACCAGCGCCACGATTCCGCTAATCCAGGCCTCCGGAGAGGCTTGGGTGGGAGGGTCTACCTGGTTCGGACGTACGGTGATCCGTATCAGTATCTGTTCCTGGGCCACGACCACGAAAGATGTTACACGTAGCGTCCAAGCCTTCGTGGTAGCTCGGGAGGAGGCTGGCACGGCTACGACGGTACTGTCAACTTGAGCTTCTCCTTGCCTGTTTGGACCCCTCGCTCAATCAGGAAACGACCGTATACGGAGCTTGTCTGTCTTAGGGACCACGCTTCTTGTGGTGAATTTCGCTCAAGTTGACAGCACCATGACAACGAATGGCGGTGTGAGGATACCAACTACCTGGGTCCCTACCTTAGCGACTTGGGGTATGGCTATCAATGGTGGTCGGCAAATCCATCGAATCTTTACCGCAGGGGGTTACGAGCAGGCCAGAGTAACTAGGCATGCAGGCATTAGGCGGCACCAAGTGTCGCTCGGTAAAATGGAGGACGGTACATGATTGCACGCATTTGGCATGGGCGCGTTCTCGCCGAAAAGGCGGACAGGTACCATGCGTATCTTTTGAAGACGGGGGTGGAAGACTACCGAGCCACGCCCGGAAACCGAGGAGTGTACGTTATGCGTCGGGTCGAGGATCCGGTTGCACACTTCGAACTCCTGACGTTCTGGGATTCCGTAGATGCTATCAAAGCTTTCGCGGGCGATGATTACGAACGAGCCCGGTACTATGCAGAGGACGACGAGTTTCTTATGGAGCGCGAGCCACATGTGACGCACCTCGATGTGTTGTACGGGTCACCGGAACCTGCAGCCTAACCGGCGCGTGAAACGGTGTGTCTCTGGACTCGGCTTAGCATGAGGAAACGACACCACTTTCGGCTTTGGATCTTGGCGACCGCCGTATGGGCAGGCTTCCTGCTTGGCGGGCTGCCGGATTACTACCAGCAGTACTCCACCGGTTTCATGGTGGGCTTCGATCTGCTGGCACTGCTCCCAATCTCCTCTGTTCTCTACTTCGTGCTACGCGGCGTAGCACCTCGGCGCCGCATGTCAGCGGCCCTGTGGATCGCATTCTATTTCACCGTACCACTCGCAGTGTACGACTGGCTGTATTGTGGCCTGGTGCTTGGTCGCGGCATAAGCTTTCTGTGGGAGTTCTGGTACCTGACGGTTTACTACCTGATTCCGTGGCTTCTGGCACCCGCAATTGTGTTGCCTGTCAATCGAATCGAGGGGCGCCAGCATGCCGCCGCTGATGCGCAAAGCCGTTAGGCGGTATTCGCGATTTGATTCATGCCAATGAGTAGACAAGGGTTGCTGCCGTTGGTGCTTACATCGTTGCGTTGATCAACATTTATTACCCAGCACGGTACCAGCAGTACCTGGCTGGCTTTGATGAAGTGTTCGAGATGTATGATGGTCAGGTTCTCACCGTTGAGGACAATCCACGAGTGCTGGAAGGGGAGTGGCCGGCTGACCGAACTGTCCTCATAAGGTTTCCTGACGAGCGGGCGCTTCGCTCTTGGTACGACTCAGCTGAGTACCAACTTCTTGCCCGCCATCGGCGGGAGGCGTCGGTTGCTTCAGTGGCCATCGTAACTGGGAGGGATTAATGCATAAATTCCTGTTCACAACCCTCCCGTCGAACGATCTCGGACTGCTCGCCCGCTCGTTGCCGATTGCAGAGCAATGATGGACCTGATCGAAGATTTCGTTGGGTGCCTGCGAGTTTGTGCTTCCGAAAACGGATGATGCCGGGAAGAAGAGTATTGACCTCGGAGAGTTCCGGGCCAAGGTGAAGAACGTTTTGTCAGACCCCACGTATGTGGAGAAGGCAAAGCGGTACAGCGAGATCCTTAAGTCGTATGGCGGCGCAGAGGAGGCTGCGCAGCTGATTGGAGAGGATTTGTGATGGGAAGGGGAGGAAAGCACACGCGATAGGAGGAACACAAGATGAGCCTGCTTGACGTTTTCCATTCGGTTGCTACAGGCTCCCAGCGGAAGCGTGATCTCATGACGCCTCTCGGCTTGCTGATCTTTGGCCTTACTCTCGCTGCAGTGGTTGTTCTGGGGCTCTTCACGGACAGTGTGCTGCACATGCCGGAGGTGCTGCCTGGGAGGTTGGGAGTGAACATAGGGGTGGTGCTGATCGTGCCGGGCTCGGTGCTCTGCGGATGGTGTGTTGTGCGCTTCAAGAGGGCAAAAGGAACGCCTGTCCCGTTCAATCCTCCGAAGGAGTTGATTGTTGTGGGTCCGTACGTTTGGATGCGCAACCCGATGGTGACTGGAGTGTTTTCGGTCCTGTTCGGGATCGGTGTCATCCTCCATTCGAGCTCAATCGTATTCATATGGACACCGCTGTATATACTGGCGCACGTGATAGAGTTGAAGAAGGTCGAGGAGCCGGAACTCGAGCTTCGCTTCGGTGCTGCCTACGTAGAGTACAAGCGAAGGGTGCCGATGTTCATTCCGAGGCCTTGGCGTCGCGGCAGCCGTCGCGCGCGTTGATCTTCAGTGAGCCGAGGTGACAATTGCCTTACCTCATCGATTGCACAGAGACCGTCCTTTACTTCGTCGTCGGTGCGTGACAGGTGAGTGGATAGATTGTGACATAGTGTGAGATCTGGGGGCAGGGAAGTGTGACAAATAGTGCGTTCGACGAAGAATACTTGTCGCTGGTCACTTGGCCGCTCCAGCGCACATTCAAGGCACATCGGCCCAGAAGCCCCGTCTGGCAGGCCTTCTGAGACGTACAGAGGATTGTCAGTCCTCTGCACACCCCCCCGCGCGCCCACCGGTCAGGACCGCCAGCTGAGAGGCGAACGGACTTGAGGAATGAACTTCCGTGACCTTCCTTGTTGCTGGACAACACCCGAACAGTGCGTGATACTACGAGCGGTGGGATTCAAACGCCTACCGAGATGAGCACTTGATGAGAGAACTGGTCATGAGCGTAATCCTTCCACAGTGATGCCTGGAGCAGCCG
>JBDGYW010000358.1:0-6621 GCA_039588935.1 Gemmatimonadota bacterium
CATCGAGTTGCAGAAGAACGTCATCTTCTCGCTTTCGCATCACGGTAGCAGCAGGGCCAGCCGGATATTGCGCGACATCGCTCTGGATTCGAGAGCGAACGAGGAAGTGAGAGAGCAGGCGATCTTCTGGCTGGGTCAGGAGGGTTCTGCTGAGGACGTGTCGGCCCTCATGGATCTCTACGGCAGGGTCGACAACGATCACCTCAGAGAGAGGATCATCTTCGCTGTCTCGCAGAGTGAGGCCAGCGACGCTGAGGAGTGGCTGCTGAGCGTCGCTCGCAATGACGGTGAGCAGATGGATCTCAGAGAGAACGCCGTGTTTTGGTTGGGTCAGCGGCACAGTCAGGAAGCCGTTTCGGCATTGGCATCGGTGTTGATGGAAGCAGGCCCTGAACTGCAGGAGAAAGCCGTATTCGCACTCTCACAGCATGGTAGCAGCAGGGCCCTGCAGATGTTGCGCGACGTTGCAGGCGACTCTGATGTCGGTTTGGGAACCCGTGAGCAGGCCATCTTCTGGTTGGGTCAGGAGGGATCCTCAGAAGACGTTTCGTTCTTGATGAGACTCTACGGTCGGCTCGCTAATCAGGACCTGAAGGACAAAGTCATCTTCGGGGTTTCGCAGAACTCCGGCAGAGAAGGAGACGAGTGGCTGCTCGACCTTGCGCGCAACGAGAGAGAACCCATGGAGCTCAGGAAGAATGCTCTGTTCTGGGTGGGGCAAGAGGGCGACATTGACCCTGCCGAGATCAGAGAACTCTACGATGATGCAGTAGGTATCGAGCTGAAGGAGCAGGCCATCTTCGTGCTGTCGCAGCGCGACGAGCGGGATGCCGTCGATGAGCTGATAGCGATCGCCCGAAGTGAACGGGATACGGAACTTCGCGACAAGGCCATTTTCTGGCTCGGTCAATCGGATGATCCGCGGGCCGCGGATTTCCTGGCGGAACTGATAAACCGACCTACGCGGTAACGGAGATCGGAAAAATGAAAAGACTGATGATACGGGTATTCCCAGTTGCCGCGGTGGCGGCCGGAGTGGCAATCGTTTTTGCGCTACGGGCGGAGCATGCCGATTCGCACGTGACGGTCGTTGTGACTCCCTCGGTCGAAGCTCACGCTGAGCATGCGGAACACGCTGAACATACCGAGCATGCCGAACACGTCCACGAATCATACGCATTCGAGTGCGGCGACGGAGACATGGACACTCGGCTGGCTGCGCTGAACGCCTTGATCACCATGGATGCCGACAAGGCGATGCCGATCTTGATCCCCGTACTCCACAACCGCGACGAATGCTCGGTCGAATTGCGTCGGAAGGCGGTGTTCCTCATCTCTCAGCACGATACGGATGAGACGGTCGACCTGCTGCATGGCGTGGCGCTCGACGACCCGGATGAAGAGGTGCGGCATCAGGCGGTGTTCTGGCTCGGCCAGGTTTCTCGCGCAGAGGCGGTGGACGCGTTGGAGTCGATCCTGACGGGCACGAACGATACTGACCTTCAGGAGAAGGTGATCTTCTCTCTGTCGCAGCACGGCAGCAGGCGCGCGAACGCGATCCTCCATGATTACGCCGGCGACCGGAATGGCGTCGAAGACGTTCGGGAACAGGCGATTTTCTGGCTGGGCCAGGAGGGCTCCAGGGAAGACGTCGAATTCCTGATGGACCTCTTTGACGATCTCGAGAGCAGCGAACTAAAGGAAAAGGTCATCTTCTCGGTATCACAGGCATCTCACAGCGAGGGTGGTGCATGGCTGATGAGCCTGGCAATGGATGACGGTGAGTCGGTCGAGTTCAGAAAGAACGCGTTGTTCTGGGCCGGTCAGGAAGGAAACGTGGACGCGTCCGAGCTGGCAGATCTTTACAGAGGCGCCGACAACCGTGAACTGCAGGAACATGTGATTTTCGTTCTTTCCCAGATCGACGGGTCGGAAGATGCCACGACCGTGCTGATCGAGATTGCCAAGAGCGAACGCAACACCGAACTCCGCGACAAGGCGCTGTTCTGGCTTGGCGAGTCGGATTCTCCAAAGGCGGCGAGGTTCTTGGCGGAGTTGATTAATAGGTAAAGAGGCAGCCCCACGCCCGACCCGCTCCGCGGCAGAGGTGCAAGGCGGCAGGGGCGGCATGAGCGGCAGATGCGGCATTCGATAGGGCTTGGGATGCCGCTCATGCCCCCAATGCCGAACATCCCGTTTCCCGTTTCCCGTACTTCTCCCTTACCGGCTTAATCCCCCGTCGGTATTTTCAAAGCATGCCTACCACACATCGCATTACCCGACCCCTCGCAGCCGCAGCATGTATCGTGTGTTTCTCCGTCTCTGGCTGCGCACGCAACCCCGTCACAGGTGGTTTCCAGCTGATGTTGATCAGCGAAGGCCAGGAGATCTCGATGGGGCAAGAGTACGATCCTCAGATTGTAAGCCAGTTCGGCCTCTACGACGATGCCGCAATGCAGGAGGTGGTGTCGAGTGTAGGGTCGCGCATGGCCGCGAACTCTGAGCGCCCCAACCTGCCGTGGACGTTCAGGGTAGTTGACGACCCGTTGATCAACGCGTTCGCGGTGCCGGGCGGTTTTGTCTACATGACCAGAGGAATCCTCGCGCACTTCGACTCCGAAGCTCAGATGGCTGCCGTGGTCGGACACGAGATCGGGCACATTACTGCCCGGCACTCGGCGAGCCAGATCAGCCGGCAGCAACTCGCTCAGGTCGGCTTGGGGGTTGGGGTCATGCTGGCGCCTCAGCTTGCGGACTTCGCCGGACTTGCAAGCTCCGGGTTGGCTGTGCTCTTCCTCAAGTTCAGCCGAGACAACGAGAGACAGGCTGACGACCTCGGCTTCCGGTACATGACCGACGCGGGATACGATCCCCGCGGCATGGTCGACGTGTTCGAGATGCTGAACAGGGTGAGCGGTCAGCAAGAGGGGGGAGGAGTCCCAAACTGGCTGTCGACGCACCCGGACCCTGGTGATCGCCAGGAACGTATTGGCGCGGCGATCAGCACTAGCGGGCGAGACTTCTCGAACGCGCGTGAAGCGAAGAACGAATACATGCGCCGTCTCGACGGAATGGTATACGGCGAGAACCCACGTGACGGGTTTTTCAGGGACGCACTGTTCTTGCACCCCGATCTCGAGTTCCAGTTTGCGTTCCCAGCCGGTTGGACGACGGCAAATCAAAGCCAAGCAGTCCTGGGTCAGAGCCCCAATGAAGACGCGATGATCCAGCTGAAACTGTCGGATGCCGCCGACGCGTTAGGTGGGGTTCGCACGTTCATCGGTCAAGAAGGTGTTACCGGCGGCCAGGTCAGCTCGAATCTGATAAATGGCCTTCAGGCGGCCAGCGCAACCTTCACTGCGCAGAGCGAGCAGACATCGCTTAGCGGAATGGTGAGCTTCGTAGAATTCGGTGGCAGTGTGTACCAGATGCTTGGGTTCTCTGTTCAGGCGCAGTGGGCCGGGTATGAGGCGACGGTCGCGCGTTCATTGCGGAGCTTCGATCGACTGACCGATCAATCGGCTCTCTCCGTTCAGCCGGCGCGTATCAGCATCGTTACGATGGACCGTGCAATGACGTTGCGGCAGTTCAACGAACGCTATCCGTCTTCGGTTCCCCTCGAGGAACTTGCCCTGATCAACCAGGGGGAGGCGTACACTGCCTTTGCTGAGGGAGATCTCGTGAAACGGATTGTAGGCGGACTGAACCAGTGACCGATCCAGATGGTGGGATAGAATCGGGTGCGGGCGAGTTAGGCGGTAGCCCGGCCACGATAATATTCCTGGCGGTTACGGTCGGTGCCGTTCTATCCGTGGCTACATTGGCGGTGCTTGGCTCAATAGGAATTGTCTTGCCGATTCCGAATCTCCCACTGATTATGGTGCGTGTCGTGGGGCTGGTACTCTTAGTATCGGGCTTCCTGGTGACCGGGATGCTTTCCGGTAGCATTGCACCGCGGCAAACTGATCAGGGAGCACGCGCCTGGTGGCAAGCCAACTCCAGCAAGGCCGTAATCACCTGGGCGATCGCGGAGGGGCTTGCCGTAGTGGGCGGAGTGCTCTATCTGCTGACAGGTGACCTCGTCCTTTTGGCGGGCCTCGGTGGCGGCGGGCTGGTGATTCTGGTGCTCAACCGTCCGCAGCGTATGATGGAGGGGTAGGGGAGGCGGATCCCGCATGCTGGCCTGCTGTGGCTGGGTTCTGCTTATCGCGATAGCGTGTCTTTCCTGCTCCTCCAAGGATGTGCCGCCCGAGTTTTCACTGCGAGACACAGTCCTAGTCATCCCGCAGGTCGATTACGAGGGAGCTATTCACTTGGTTCCCGGCAATCCCTATCCCCAGTTCGACCTCTCGGCGGTTGGGCGTGACAGCATCGTCGAGAAGGAACACACCTCAATCGTGTTGGAAAATGAATACGTAAGCCTCACTCTGCTTCCCGAGATGGGGCGCGTGTATTCACTCGTTCCCAAGGCGACTGGCAACGAAGTCTTCTGGCACAATGATACCGTCACGGTAGGAGGCGGCCGGAACCCGTTGGGCTGGTGGATCTGGATCGGCGGTGCGGAGTACACGCTACCGGGCGACGAGCACGGTACCACTTGGGCTGAACGTTGGAGCTACGAGGTCGTGAGAGACTCGGAGGATGCCAAGTCCGTGCGAATGAGCGTGACGGAGCGGGGAACGGGGCTCCAGGAGCACATCGAGATTACTGTCTACCCCGACCGTTCATTCTACGAGGCGCGGATCGAGATATTCAATCCGACTGCGGACGCCGTGATGTTCGCACACTGGATTAATCCGCAGTGGACACCGGGCGGCCGCAATGAACTCACCGACAACACCGAGTTCATCATACCGACCGAACGCATCCTCATCCCGGAGCGATTCAGAGATAACCTCGGGGAATCGCCACAGGAGTGGCGGTCGAGCCCGCTCAGGTTCATAGGCGGCTGGGATGGGGGGTGGGGCGATCTGATTGCTGACGGGCTGGAGCATGGCTTCTATGGAGCCTATTCTCATGATGCGGAAGAAGGTGTGGTGCGGGTGTTTGACAAGGACATCAACCCGGGCGTCGATGTCTGGACTTACGGCTACAAACCCCGGTCACCTCGTGGCATTCCCATGGGGTCGGGCAGCGAGAACGACGGGTACGTAGAGATGTGGGGTGGTACTTCAAAGCACTATCCGGACGAGCGCCGCCCCATTCTACCAGGTGAGACCATCGCATGGACGGAGTGGATGTATCCGTTCCACGGTACCGGCGGGCTCAGCTACGCCACCGAACATGTAGCCGTTCTGGTCGAGCGTGAACTCGAAAGCGCGGAACTGACGCTGGGTTTCTTCACGACCGGCCGTTTCCCAGGGGTTAGTGCGTTGGTGACGGCTGGGACGGACACACTGTTGACCGAGATTATGACAATTGCTCCCGACGCGCCGATCCGCCGGACTGTCCGTTGGTACGCGGGTCCGGGTGATATCCGGGTCAGGCTGGCATGGGAGGGGCAAACCTTAGCGGAGTTTGTATCCCTTTGGTAGGAGGGCGCCCAATGATGGGGCGAGACCGATCAATAACGATGCTCATCGCGGGCGCTTATTTCGCCGTCGCAGCGACCACCTCTCCCACCGTAGCTCAGGAACAGGGCACCGTGTCGGTCTGGGAGGAGACCGTCACCATCCCAACCTATCCACCTGGTCCGCCCGATCCGAATCCGATGTTCTACTTCGGCCGCGCATCCCAGGGCGCGGAGGGTCGCATCTACCCCTATCCGCTGTACGACAACCTGACCGATCACAAGGAAGATAGGGATTGGCGCGTCGTCTATCTGGAAAATGAGTATGTGAAGATCGGCGTGATGCCGGAGATTGGCGGTCGCATCTTTTCGGGCCTCGACAAAACAAACGGCTACGACTTCTTCTACCGGCAGCACGTAATCAAGCCTGCACTCATCGGCTTGATCGGCGCGTGGATTTCAGGCGGTGTGGAGTGGAACATCCCGCACCATCATCGAGCGACAACCTATTTACCGGTCCAGTACGATATCCAGGAGCATGCGGACGGCAGCAAGACGGTGTGGGTGGGCGAGCTGGAGCTACGGCACCGCATGCGATGGGCTGTCGGATACACACTTCGGCCCGGAAGGTCGTACCTCGAAACGGCGATCCGCATTATGAATCGCACACCGCTCGCGCACACCATGCTGGCATTCGCCAACGCGGCGGTTCACACCAACGAGGATTACCAAATCATCTTCCCGCCCTCCACACAGTATGTGACCCATCACCACAAACGCGAGTTCACAACCTGGCCGATCGCGACCACGCGATACGGAGGGGCAGACTTCAGTGACGGTGTGGATGTGAGCTGGTACAAGAACCACTATACCTCCAATTCGATGTTCGCATGGAATTACGAGGACGATTTTCTTGCCGGCTACGATCACGGCAGAGAGGCAGGCACGATGATCGTTGCCGATCATCACGTGGTTCCCGGAAAGAAGTTCTGGACCTGGGGCAGCGGTCCTCGCGGACGCATGTGGGACGAGATCCTCACGGACGAGGATGGTCCCTACATCGAGCTGATGGCGGGTGCCTACTCTGACAACCAGCCCGACTACAGTTGGCT
>JBDGYW010000359.1:0-6620 GCA_039588935.1 Gemmatimonadota bacterium
GCCATCCTACCCTGGGGGGCAACAGAACCGCACAACTATCACCTTCCGTACGGAACCGATTCGCTGGAAACCGGGAAGCTCACTTCAGAAGCAGCTGAAAAAGCGTGGAACAGAGGAGCGAAGATCATGGTTCTGCCCGCCATTCCTCTGGGAGTGCAGAATGTCGGGCAGATAGAACTGCCGTTTTGTCTACACACCCGTCCGTCGACCCAGCAGCTGATCCTCGAAGATGTCTTGATGGCCTTGTACCAGCAGGGAATCAGGAAATTTGTATTGATGAACGGACACGGAGGAAACGATTTCAGAGCGATGATTCGCGAACTCCAGCCTGAATACCCGGAGTTGTTCATCTGTCTGGTGGAGTGGTTTGGAATGCTCGACGCTTCAGAATACTTCGACGAGGAAGGGGAACATGCCGGTGAGATGGAAACCAGCATCATGATGTATTACTTCCCCGAATTGGTTCTTCCGCTGGACGAAGCAGGTGAGGGAAGAACCAGGTCCTTCGGCCTGGAGGGATTGAAAAATGGCACAGCCTGGGCTCCCCGCAGCTGGGACAGAATCTCGGAAGACACCGGTGTAGGTGACCCGAGAGGAGCTACGCCTGAGAAGGGCGAGCGATTCCTCGAAGATGTGACCACTAGGATCGCCGATTTCTTCGTTGAACTTGCGGCTTGCAGTTTGGAAGATCTGTACGAAAGGAGCGACTAGAGTGTTCATCGTCCAGGTTCACGTACACGTCAAGCCCGAATGTGTCGACGCATTCCGCGCAGCAACGGCGGAGAATGCTCGGAGCAGCGTTCAGGAGCCCGGAGTCGCGCGGTTTGACGTGCTCCAGCAGCAGGAAGAACCGACGCGCTTCGTGTTGGTGGAGGTCTACCGCACGCCGGAAGATCCGGCCGCTCACAAAGAGACAGCTCACTATTTGACCTGGCGCGACGCAGTGGCCGATCTGATGGCCGAACCACGCAGCAGCGTGAAGTACGACAACGTCTTTCCAGAAGACGCGGGCTGGTAGCAGCGTGCGTTTCGAGTTCGCCACCGCAACACGGATCGTCTTCGGCCCCGGCACGTTGAGCGAGATCGGTCCGCTCGCCGCGGTGGAGGGCCGACGCGCGCTGATCGTGACAGGCAATTCGATCGAACGCGCTCAGCCACTCCTCGAAGCTCTCGCCGCAGAGCGTCTCGAGTACGTCACCTTCTCTGTGGCCGGGGAACCGACGATCGAAACGGCAGATCGAGGCACCGAGAAAGCGCGCAGCGCAAACTGCAATCTTGTCATTGGGTTTGGCGGCGGAAGCGCGCTCGACACCGGAAAGGCGATCGCGGCCCTGCTTACCAACAGTGGAAGCCTTCTCGACTATCTCGAGGTGATCGGCCGAGGACGGCACCTCACTCAGCCACCTGCGCCGTTCTTCGCGATTCCCACCACCGCAGGTACCGGTGCCGAGGTAACCCGCAACGCCGTGCTCAGTGCGCCCGAACACCGCGTCAAGGTGAGTCTGCGAAGCCCCCTTATGCTCCCGCGTCTGGCGCTGGTTGACCCAGAACTGACGTACAGCCTGCCGCCCAACATCACCGCAACCACCGGCCTGGATGCACTCACGCAGGTTTTGGAGCCGTATGTGTCGAGCCGTTCCAACCCCATGACCGACTCCCTTTGTCAGGAGGGTTTGCGCCGCGCCGCCCGATCGCTGCGCAGAGCGTACACACACGGCAACGATACAGCGGCGCGGGAGGACATGGCGGTTACCAGCCTCTTTGGAGGGCTCGCGCTGGCCAACGCAGGATTGGGTGCGGTGCACGGTTTCGCCGGACCGTTCGGCGGAATGTTCCCCGCCCCTCACGGCGCGGTCTGTGCGCGCCTTCTGCCTTTCGTGATGGCAGTCAACACAGAAGCCCTGCGGCGCAGATCTCCTTCATGCGAAGCCTTGGTGCGTTATGACGATGTCGGCCGAATCTTGACAGGCGACCGTGATGCCACCGCCGGGGATGGAGTGACCTGGCTGCAGGGCCTGTGCGAAGAGTTTCACGTCCCACCACTGGCGTCATATGGTCTCACTGATACAGAAGTCCCCGTGTTGATCGAGAAGGCGTCCGCCGCGAGTTCGATGAAGGGGAACCCGATCCAGCTGTCTCCCGACGAGATGACGGAGATTCTAGCGAAGGCGATGTAGAAGGTGTCTGGCTCCCCTAAACGGGAGTGGACACTGAGGCGTCATGGACATCCTTGACGCCACTGGAGAGGACCCGCTCGGCAAAATCTAGTCGTTCGTGTAGCTCGGCTGCCTGGGAATCCAACTGACTTCGCAATTCGCCCACAACCGCTCGCAGCTCTTTCACCTGGTCTGCCATCTTGGGCATGTGTCGGTGTACATAGCGGAGTTTTAGCCAGAAGCCAAAGACACTTGCACTCGAGACCATAAAAAGCGAGCACAGAACCAAAATCACTATCGTCCATTCGTCCATGATCGTCACCTCCGAGTGATAGACCCGGTAACGTGAAACACGCTGAGTTGGCGCTGCTGCCCTACTCCCTCCAACGACTCTACGGCCCAAGCTGTTTCAAAGTTCACCGACCGGCATTTCGCCAACGTGTTCGCCGCTCTTTGCGGGTGACAGCTGACGTCCTTTTCCCGGCGCCTCCCTACGTCCCTTTGCGATACCGCACCTCCCCACCAGACATGGTCAACTCGATCCGACCCCTCATCCCGAAGAGGAGTCCCGGGTCCTCCTCCAGCATACGAATGTCTTCAAGGTCGAGTACCGTCAAGTCCGCCACTTTGCCCGCCTCCAGGCTACCCCTCGAGTCCTCATCGTAGGTCAGGAAGGCGCCGTTGATGGTGTAGGCGCGGAGAGCGTCCTCCAATCCGAGTGTTTCATCCGGCCCGTATACCTGACCGTCTGCCTGCGAGTGGCGCGTCATTAATGCGTACATGCCGATCCAGGGATCGTGGCTGGTTACCGGGTAGTCCGAGCCAGCGTTCAACACGACCCCAGCTTCCACGTATGAGCGGAACGGTTTGGTTCGCGCGAATCGCTCGGCTCCCAAGTTCGTGAGAAACGCCGCCCCTTCCTGCCAGTTGAAGACCGGATTCACCGAAGCGATAATTCCGTACTCTGCCATCTCCTCGAGCACCCTGGTTTCGGCTTCGATTGGCAGGTAGGCGTGGATGAGGCTCCAGCGGAGATCGGCCTCCGGACGCATCGAACGGATCTCATCCATAAGCTCCTTATAGAGGTCCACCGTCTGCCGCATGGCCACATCTCCACACGTGTGGGTGTGGAGGTCCCAGCCGTACTCCAGGGCAGCGACTCGGAACTGAGCCTCCCTTATTTCGTTGTCGGACTGAACTGGAATACCGAGGTTTGGTTCACCTTCGAACTCCTCCCACTGCGAGAACGACTCGGACAGCCACGCGCTTCGCGTGCCGGCTCCTCCGTCGGCATAGAACTTGGCGCCTCTCCAGCGGAGCCACGCGTCACCAAGGTTGTTCACCTTGATCCCGTCAAAGTGCTCCCTCATGGAGGCCGGGCTGTCGGTGAAGAACGTTCCCTCGTACACGGCCGGAATCCTGAGACCAGCGAGCAGCCCACGATTCAACGCCTCCTGGTAAACCTGCATGAGGTATCCCATCCGGGAGGACGGATCTACCACGCTTGTCACCCCCAGAGAAAGCATTTCCAGGGCGCCCAGATGAACACTCTGGACATCGGTCTCGAATGCGTCTGCCGGGTCGTCGGACCTCGGCCTCACGGTGACCAGGCGGGACGCTCGCGAACCCACGAAGACTCCGGTGGGGATAAGGTGTTCACGGGTGCGGCCATTGATGTTGAGGGTTCGACGCGCACGGAAGATGCGATCCTCGAACGTGAAGTCCACCGGGTCCTCCAGCCACCAATCGGGCCAGGTGGACGGGACCTCGTCATCGATCCCCATCATCTCGAACACGCGGGTGTTCACCGCCACCCCGCGGTACACCCGGTTCAGGAGGACGGGGTTGCTCGGCGCCACCTCGTCGAGTTGCCAGCGAGTCACCATCTCCGGGTATTTGTACTGATCCCAGCGGTTCCCGATGAGCCACTCGCCCGGGTCCGGGTCCATGCGCTCCCCCAGGGCGACAATCTCAGCAACTATCTCCTCCGCCGTTTCGGCGAAGGTCAATTCTGCTTCGTACGTGATGTCTTGGCCCAAACTCAGGAAGTGGATGTGGGAGTCCTGAAGCCCGGGAATGAGAGTCTTGCCAGATAGATCGAATACCTCGGTGGCGGCGCCGCGTAGTGTAGCAACCTCTCGCACTGTCCCAACGGCAACGATCCTCCCGTCTTTCACAGCCAACGCCTCGGCAATGGAGAAGTCTCCATCTACCGTCACCACCTGGCCTCCGCGGAAGATCCAGTCGGCCTGGATTGGGATGGATGGAGAACAGGAAGGGTGAACGAGAAGCACGAACGCCAGAGCGAGGAGCCCACTGATGGACAGTGTAGCGGGCCGCAATCTCGGCGAACGAGAGGACATTGAAGATGCGGGTGTCTTCATCATGAACTCCTAGAGGGGAGGCAGTTGGACATTAGAAAACTAGGGCTAGGTGAACGAGATAGTCAGGGCGAGTTCTCGGCCCCTCCGCGCCCGAGCCCCGTGGGACTCTGGCGCGGGCTTACTGCTGCGTTACCTTCTCGGGAGCACCTTCCAGACAGCGCTAGGAGTATGGTCCATGGAAGTCAAGGGCACTGCTGTAGCCACGATACCGCTCTTCGTCAAGCAACAACACGGAGACAACGCATTCCGGCAGTGGCTGGACACGCTGACCCCGGAAGCGCGTGATACCCTCGGCGATTCGGTACTCCCGTCCGTCTGGTATCCCATGCGTGAAATTCTCGTCGAGCCGACCCGAGCAATCTGCGATTTGTTTTATGATGGAGACAACGTTGGAGCGGTGGAGCTGGGGCGGTTCAGCGCCAAAGTCGGCCTAAGCGGTGTGTACCGTTTGTTCGTACGGATAAGCTCCCCAGAGTTCATTATCGCCAGGGCCAGCCAGATTCTACCGACATACTACCGGCCTAGCAGCATGATCGTTGCCGAAAAGGGTCCCGGCTACGCCGTTATACGCGTGACGGAATTCCCGGAACCCGATACGCTGGTTGAGCACCGAATCATGGGATGGATGAAACACGCACTCCAAATCTGTGGCGTGAAGAGCGAAGAGATTCGAATTGCAGAATCGTTGACGGAGGGTGCGCCCCACACTGAGTTCCATGTGAACTGGATCTGAACGCCGCAGCGCGGTCTTTCGGCAATGAACGGAAGCATGCACAACCAATGACAGCCTTCCTGGAATGCGGACCGCTCAGCTCACGGACCGGCGAGGGCCGCGTACTGTTCGAGAACCTCTCGGTCTCTTTATCGGAGAGCGAGTGCGTATGTCTGGACGGCCCATCCGGAAGCGGAAAGTCGACTCTCCTCCGTCTTCTCACAGCCGTCACATGGGCGCCACAAGTATCCCGCCGACTCGATGGCAGGAGCTTCCGCAGCGCCGAACTGCCCGCATGGCGCGCAAAGGTCTGCCTGATCGCTCAGGATGCGCCGATGATACGGGGCTCGGTGCTCGACAACCTCGCGTTTCCATTCCTCCAGCGTGCTGGCCACGACAGGCGGTTCGAGGAGCAGGATGCAAAACCGCTACTGGAAAAGCTCGGCCTTGGCGAGGTGCCATCCGACCGTGACGTTTCGAGACTCTCCGGAGGTGAGCGACACAGGCTGGCACTGGTCCGTGGACTCCTCTGGGATCCACCGGTGCTGGTAGCCGACGAAGTGCTCTCGGGCTTGGACCCGGATGCTGCAGAGGCTTGCCTGGAACAATTGATGAGTTTTTCGAAAAAGCAGGGCCGGCTGTTGATTTGCGTCCTGCACGATCCTGCACTCTGCAGTAATGCCGACCGGCGCCTCCACCTGCGCGACGGGCGCCTGGAAGAGGGCTGATGGCGGAGTTGATCGAACTGGGGCCTGCGCGGTTAGCAATTGCCGCGCTACTGGTTGTCGCCGCCGGTGCGGTGTCCCTGGTGCTGCGGCTCGGCGTAGAGCGGCGCCTCGGTATCGCTGCCCTGCGTACCGTGATCCAGCTCGGTCTGCTTGGCCTCGTGCTCGAACGCGTATTCTCCCTGCGTAACCCACTCCTGGTGGTCGGACTCCTGATCCTCATGACGGCCTTTGCGGCTCGCGAGGCAGTGAGCCGGACAGCGCGCCGTTACCGGGGCATCCTGTTGGACGCCTGGCTCACCATGGCGGTTTCGTGTTTTGCCGTCGGCGGCATCGTCACGAGTCTCGTTGTCGGCGTTGACCCGTGGTACGAACCGCAATACGTGATCCCGTTACTCGGCATGATCCTGGGGAATGCCCTGACCGGCATATCACTGGGGCTCGACCGATTCTTGGACCATCTCGACGTGCGATCGGCCGAGGTGGAGCTACGCATTGCCTTTGGCGCTACCAGACGCGAAGCGCTTAGCGCGCCGCTGCGCGATGCAATCCGGACAGGCATGATCCCGATAATCAACTCGATGGCAGCGGCCGGCATCGTGTCGCTGCCCGGGATGATGACCGGGCAGATCCTTGCCGGTTC
>JBDGYW010000360.1:0-6597 GCA_039588935.1 Gemmatimonadota bacterium
TCCGGGCGCTGGGTGTGGAGCTACCGCAAGATAAGGAGGTAACACCATGACCACGATCACGTTCGTACTCGAAACACTTCTGATCCTCGCTGCAATGATGGCAATCGCATGGATCGCGATCGGATGCACGCGCAGGGGTGAACGGACAGGCCCCGTCTTCCTCGCCGTGCTGTTCACCGTGATGACGATCGGCAGCCACTACGCCCCGAGCAACGTCAACGAGGTGGACGCGCAGCTTGCCTCCTGCGGGTTTGGTGGTATCGGTGGCGTGTTCGCTGGCTTCGGAGCGGTGCCAGGTAACGGCATCGTGATGGGCGGGGATGGGGGCACGTCCGAAGGCATCGCTCGGCCGATCGGTGGCACGCGAGACGCGACCGGCTATCGCCCGACCGGTATGGGCATTCCGCGATATTCCAGAGGAGGGAGTACCCGGTGATCGAAGCACTCGCGGCAGCCCTGATCCTGGTCGGCTTCGGCGACTCGATGACCGACGAATGGTGGCAGGCACCTGACAGCCATAACGCCTCCTACGTCCTGCGTGCCGAAGTGCCGGATGGCTGGCAGCGGATCGAATACGGCAAAATATCCGCGGCCTGCCGGCATGTACTCGATCGGCCCTTCTCTGACGAGACATTCCGCCTGCGAATCGGCGACTTCGGGCCGGGAGATGTCGTGGTTCTGATGTGTTGGGCCGGGATCTGGGACGGCACCGGCAACGTGCAGGACCCGGACGATATCCAGGCCAACGTGGACGCGATCCTAGAGATGGAGGCCCTAGCCCGTGCCCAGGGCGTGCACTTCATATTCGCCACGCATCCGGCCTGGTACATCGAGAGCCCCGGCGACACGCCCGCAAATCCGTTCTCGCGCGCGTTCTACGATCTCGTGATCCCGCAGCTTCACCCGGACACGGTCGTTATCGACAATGATCTGTATTGGAGCCAGTTCGGTTGGAACCTGTGGCCTTGGCTCTACAGCGATACCGTCCACATGAGCGAGGGCGGGGCGCTGCTACTCGGCCGCACGCTCACGCAGGCGATGCGGGAGATGTGCCTCTGGCTGCCGCTCTATCCCTATCCGTGGTGCGAAGACTGAGGCGCGCTACTCCACGAGCTCGAAGTGCACGAGATCATCGAAGCCGTTATCAGTCACCTCGAAGTCTCGATCCCAGTCCCCGCCCCAGCGCATTTTGATACTCATCATGTCGGCCACGCCCAGCACGACGCCCGCAAAGAGCGTGAACCGCTCGCGGTCCTGCCAGTCAATCGGGTATGGGGCGATGTCGATGGCGAGCGAGGGCTGCCGGTTGTGCTTGGAGTCCGGCCAATCGAGCTGTGAGTGACCCGTCCTGAACGCCTCGCGCTGCTCTGCCTCGCTCCGGTGCCCGACGAGCACGGTGCAGTCCACGATCTTCAAAGCTCGCGTCATAACGTCCTGCATGCGCGCGTCGCACGTTGCGAGCCTCTCGGACGATCTTCGGCTCCATTCGTTCGCCATCTCATCCACCTCCGCAGAGCTGCATACACACGCTCAGGTTCGTGCTCATGATCTCGAGTGCATTGGCACAGGCCGAGGGCGGGGCCGTCACCTTCTCAACCGTCTCGATCGCGTGCGTGGCGAGCGAGCCGACGATGCTACCGCCGCCAAAGCCGCCTGCGCCGATCCATACTCGTTTCGCGGCCTCTTCTGGCATTTCGTCGCCCCCATAGATAGACCAAGAGCGCCACGCCGAACACGAGCCCGAGCTCAATAGTGGCCTCTGGCACTACGATAACGTCGCGCACCGTTACCACATTACTCCACTCGCTTGTGACGCCAGCACCCACCCAGCGCGCCTTGTACGTGATGTCGCAATAGACATCCAACCCATCGAAGCGGCAGTGCGGCTCTTGCGCGACCTCGGCCAGAGAGTGGAAGCTCTCATCCTCGAGCCATGGCGTCTGGTCGAAGAATTGCAGATAGAAGTCGAACGAGTGGACGCATCCACTAGCCGCCTCTGAGTGGATAGGCATCAGTTTAGCTTCGACTCGATGTGATCGAGCTGGCGCAGTATCGCCTGATGGTCGGCTCTATTCGCGGCCTGCCCCTGCTCGACGGCTTGCACGCGCTTATCGATCTCGATGCACTTCTCGACGAGATGATCTACGCGCTCTTCGACACGACGCGCCTTGAATAGCTGAGTCGCCCACATGAACGTGCCGGTAGCCGCGGCCGATACAATGATCCACAGCCACTCTACGAGCGTCTGCGTCTGCTCGTTGATGAGGTGCTGGCTCTCGTCCACGGATCTACTCGCCTCGCCACGCCGAGTTGATGCTCCGGCAGTAGGCTTCGAGGTAGTCCCATCTGTCGAACACAAGGACGAATTCACCGTTCTCAAGAAGGGCCTTGCCTTCCTGTGCCACGGCGCGTGCATTGGGAAGCTCCTCCAGCTCGGTGCAGTGTTCAGGCTTGATCGTCGCTGTTGTCTTGCACGAGCTCGTCGAGACGATCAGCAAGGCCACCACGCTCATCGCGAAGATCTTCGCCCTGCCTCTCTCGCAAGTCATGAGCATTCTCCGTCTGCTTCAGGCGCTCGCGCAGCGCAGCCCTCCGGCCAACAGCCCAGAAGGCTACACCCAGCGCGATCGCCCCTAGCACAACTATCGCAGCAGCTACCTCCATCGACGGGTCACCTACGGGGTAGGCTTCACGGCTCGACGTAGGCCCAGGCCGGCGAGCAGCGACCCTACGGCAGTGAGCGCCTTGCCTACGACCGGCAGCGCGCCGCAAATGAATCCGCTCACCTCTTCCGCACCGCACGCCTCCGTAGCGGACAGCACGAACGCCTGCCCTGTCGCGATGGCAATGGTTCCCCATACCGTGACACTCTTGAACCACGGCTTGTCACCCAACCAACTCGGTATTTCCGCCATTTCTCTCCCCCTCCCTATTCAGTTGAGTCCATGACCGGCATGTCTGCACGCACCGGCCGAAAGCTGATACCGCTGTCCGTCACGAACTCGGCCTGCATCCGCACACGGTCAACGTTGCGCAAGATGTTGTCATCATCGGAGAACAGCCCTTCATAGCCCCAGAGCACGGCCGACGTACTCGTGTCGATAACGGGAATGCTCGCGTTCTCCGTGAGTGTGACATCGCTCCCGATCTGCACCTGCACGAATTCACCCACTGGGATCGTCTCGCCGGCCCCTGTGCCTTCGGCAGTCGTGACGGTGATCGTGTCCGCGCTAACATCTATGGCCGTGATAGTGGACGTGTTGCGGGTCCTGCCGCCGTTCGTGACGTAGAATTCGAGCGTGTCGCCCACCTCGAAGGCATTCGCCGATAGGACCGAAAACACATCGGTAGATTCCGCGACTTCCGTGACGATCTCTGTGCGCTTCGCTCGGTCGTATACGCGAGCTAGCGCAGTTGTCACCGTGTAGTTGTGTGGAGCCTGCGACGAGATAGGCGTCGGGTCCGTCAGGTCGCTGTAGTCCGTCGGGCGGGAAAGAAAGATCTTGTTGTCCTGGCCGCGCCGCATGATCGACTCGGGCATGGTGTGTTACCTCCTACTCATTGATGCCGAACCTACTCGAGCGTACCAACGACTGCGCCGTGAACCCGTTCGTTCTCACCGTGCGCAATGTTCCGAAACCCTCGTAGCGCCCCTCGGCCGTTCCTGGCGTCGTATACCGCACCGAAAGCGTCGGCCTGACGATGCCGCCTGTTAGCGACCTCGCCGAATGGATCTGGTGCAGGCGTCCTTTGAGCGGGTCCCCGAAGTCCTCTGCGTCCGACTCGTCGAAGATCAGCGCGAAGTCTCGGCCAGTGCCCGCTTGATCGTAGTCGGGCTCTGCAATCCAGTTTTGTAGATTGCTCACGAGGCCGGTCACAGTATCGGTGGGGCTCTGGTCCGCGAATCCTTCCGCAATCTTGTTCACGGTGCCCGGGTTCGCATCCATCACAGCAGGCCCGATGACCGTACCGAAATTGCGATTGCTGAATACGGGAGGCGAATCGTCGAGCCGAGTAGACAGCTCTGGCAGATGTCCGGCCGACGGGTATCCGGTATTCATGAAGCCCCAAAGGCGCTCGGTAGGACTCGCCTCCGTCCAGTCGGACCCGAGCCCGCGCATCGAGCCGCCATCGTTTGCAGCGTCAGTCTGCGGTGGGTCCTCTCCGTACAATTGAAGGTCGATCTGGCGGCCGGTAGTGGTGCCCGCCCAATCGATATTCAGGCCGATGAAATACCACGCATCGGCGATCATAGTCGGAGTCCCGATAATCGGCTGATAGACGACAGGCAACGGCAACGATGTTGTGTGCGCCGGCAACGTGTCGCAGTCCACCGCCGCAGATCTCCCAAAGAAAGTGCAATCGGACAAGTCCGCATCGGGTCCCGGCATCTCGTAGACCTCGATCGTGTAGAAACGCGCGCCCGGCGATCCTGCCTCACTCTGCCGCATGGCGAGCCCCGCGGCGACCATCGCAGCCGCGCCGTGCGTGTTCTGCACGGACTGCCCATATTCGACCGCTCCCGCTTCATGCGTCTGTATCGTCTGCGTCGAGATTGATGGGGGAATTACGTTATCGGCCGTGCCGCCTGGCCCCTCGATGCCGGCTCCCAGCGCAATGTCGTTCGTGTGCATCCCGTCGTAATAGCCGCCGGCTTCGGTCGCAGGAGCGATGTCCCATCGCCCGTCGCGTGGCATTACACCGAACCAGACGTTCGGGCTCGTGTCCACTGCCACACCGCCAGCGTTTATCGTCGGGCCTGCGGTGATGGTGAGCATCACCTCCGTAATCGTTGCATCGGTCGGGATACCGAGCGGGCCGAAGGCAAGGTAGATGTTGTACTTCGACCCGAAGAAACCGCGACCGTATGCCAGCAGACCGGCATTGTTAGTGAGTGCAACGGCCTTGAAACCGCCCACCGCGTTCTCGTAGTCGTTCCACGCATTACCAGCCCCAGCCTCGAACGTGTCCGGCCACTCGACCGTGTAAGTGCGATCCCAGTCAATACTCACGGCGGCTCCTGTCCATTAACCTCAATGGCGACGATATCCACCAGGCCGGTACTCCAGTCCTTCGAGTAGCCGAGCAGTCTCAGACTGCGCTTATCAGGCCACCCGTCAAGCTGTGCCTCGATGACATCCCCGAGCTCGAGATCGTAGCTCTCGCTCCATGGGATGCCGAGGATGCCGACCGTTGCCGCAGGCACGCGCTTTGACTCGCTCACGTAGTACTCGGCCACCTCATCGGCCCACGCATCGGTGCGTGGCGACACGAGGAAATGCGCACGCGACTCACGCGCTCCAGTGCGATCCTCCGCGAGCCCCATACTGGTCGTCGTGATGTCGGTCAGGTCTGAGGTGGTCGGGTTCACTTGCACGGCACGCTCGAACTGTACTTCGGGATTACTGAAGCCCTGGTCGATTAGTGCTCGGTTCGGCTCGCTGAACCATCGCCAGCGAGTGAAGATGCTCTCGAGCTCGCGTGTGTCCTCGACTGCACTCTGCCATTGCGTAATTTCGCGCCCCGATCGCGTCCAGACGAAATGATCGGCGGCCTGTTTCTCGGCCACGAGTAGCTTGGCCTTCGTGCCT
The DNA here is from genome assembly GCA_039588935.1 of Gemmatimonadota bacterium. GTDB lineage: Bacteria > Gemmatimonadota > Gemmatimonadetes > Gemmatimonadales > GWC2-71-9 > JBDGYW01. The sequence goes on from JBDGYW010000360.1 coordinate 5,592, forward strand.
CCGTTCTCCTCCTCGAAGACGAGCTGGCAGCGGTTCTCGTAGCAGATCTGCCCGACGATATTCTCAAATGCCGAGGAGTAGTCGCTACTCACGAACCCGGACTCAGCGCTCGCCATCTCCGTTTCAGCAGCGTCCCATGTGGTCGAGTCGATGTCTGCGGTCAGAAACCCGGCACGCTCCACCAGCATGTGCCGGAGAATGTCTGGCGGATTCAGGAGCGGCTCACCTGAGGCTACCGAGTAGTTCGCATCCGGTGCCTTCACGCCCACACAATCGGCGTAGAGGCGAAGCCCCTGCCCGCCTGCAATCCGGGTCACGGAATTGGCCTCGGCTACGCGTGCAACCGAATACGAAACCTCGCTCGTTTCGTATTCTAGAATGATGTCCGACGCGTCTGGGAGATCGATATAGCAGCCGTTATCCACGAGAACCGATATGCGGCGCATGACGATCGATACGAAAAACTTATTGCTATTGTCCCAGGTGTCCGCCTCGCCATTGAAGTCCTGTAGCTGGAGCGTCCCCGACGCGTTGTACCATGGCGACTCCACGTCGAACGTCGCGGTGCCATCCTCGGGGCCGTTCATATTCATGACACTAATATCAAGATTGACTGGCGGCTGCTCTGAATTCGTCGGGGCATTGTAGATACGCACCCTGCCCGAAAGCTCTCCACCAGCGTTAGCGTTTACCTCGCAATTCTCCACACGAATACGCCAACGCGTGATAGTCGTCGCACCGAGCCCTGTCACGTAGCCAATGATTGCACGCCTAGCGTTCGGTGGAGTCGTGTCGTGCGTAATCTTGCGACCGTCCGTACCAGACAGGGCACCGTCTGTAATCTGCCAGCGCGACGATTGATTGCTGGCGAACTCGTCAACGTCTTCGTCCTGCGTATTCGTAAATGTGGCATCTACCGATGACGGAGGCGTCGGGTCGGGGTCGCTGTTGAACTCCGCCTGCGCTTCAAAGTCTGCCTTGAGCGAGCTCATCTGTGCAGGCGTGA
>JBDGYW010000361.1:0-6590 GCA_039588935.1 Gemmatimonadota bacterium
TTGTATTTGGATGTCAGGTTGCGCGGGCGCTCCGCGTTCGACGAGCCATGCGACGACAAGTTCGATGCGGTCTGCGTGCTTGTCGAGAAAGGCCAGGGCATCCTCCTTGGCCTCCAGGCGCTGGCGTTCTAACTGCGACTTCAAATTCGACGGTGTCTGTGAATAGTCCGGTGGCGTTTCCACCGGCAATAACCTCGTTTGCATAAGATACTCCTTCAATTAGCTCTCCGCTCACGAGCCCTCGGGGTTCGGACGCGAAACACGAACACGTCGAACTCGCCGAAGACCTGAGAAAACTGGCTGGCTGTGAGAGTGAGTTTCGCCCCATCTGGGTAGGTGGTCACCACCGCGCCGGCCGGTTCGTTGGCCAACGTGAATGTCAGGGTCTGGATATCCTCACACAAGTTGGTGACTAAGATCCACTGGTCGCCGTTCGGCATCTCCTTAGTCACGTAGCGGTAGGGTTCGTCATACCCCTTGCAGGTGGCCGTCGGGTAGGCGAGCCCCGTGGAAACCGACGACAGCACTACTCCAGTGCCCAGCTCGTTGGAGTCTTGCGGGGCGGCGAGTAGCACGTCCTCGATGTCCATGATCTCGGCAGCCACGCGGAAGTGATCCATGAGAGGTTGCCAGTGCCCGGTAACCTTGATGTGCTTCTCCATCCCCGCGACTGATACCCAGCCCCAGGTGAGCACGCCGCCGATGGACCCCCAGTTCTGGGTTCCGATGATCGCCTTGTAGACTTGGGTGCGTAACTCGTCGTAAGGGTAGCCACACCCCTTAGAACCCGTGCGGTTGTACTGCTGGATGACGTTCCACTGGGCGCGGCTACCGTGTGTGATCTTGCCACCATGGTCGGTCCAGAGATCAATCAACGAAGGGCCGTTGCCTGAGGTGTCGGTGTCGGTGGCATCCTGGCCGGTGGGAGTGCAATCATAGAGTGTGGCGGTCCGGTTACTGGTACCCATCCAGTTCTGATCTGCGTTCTTCGTCAATTGATAGCCGTAGGGATCATTTGCAACAATGTCCAGAAGATCGCGGAAGTAGAGTTGGGCGTAGGGTCGGAGTGAAGGCAGGCCATAGACCAGAAGGCCCGGCGCGTAGGTGGAGAGCTTCTCGTGGAACTTGTGGGACCAGCCCTTCGTCCCGATGGCACACTCGTCACAGGGATACATGCCAGCGCCATCGTTGGCTAGCAGGATGTCCGCTACATCTTCCCAAAGCGTCTCCTCGGATGCGGCATCACCATCCGCCCAGCTAACCAGGGCGTCCGTGGCGTCCTCTGTGGGTAACGCGATCTGGGAGTCGATGACGGTAAGAATGTCTACGTCGGCTCCGCACGGCTGGAAGCCAGTGAATTGCCGGGTGAACAGGTTGTCTGCGGGCTCGCCAGCACCGGCTGACGTGGCTGCATAGATGTTCCACCCAACTTGAGCATCCGAGGCACAAGCCGCTAGGGTGACCGTGACCTTGTTGGTGCTGCCGCTCAACGGACCGACGCTGTCACTGGCGCTGTCGTTGGTCTCCGTCTGATTCCCGTTGAAAATGTTGTATCCCACCCCAGCCACACGCACCCATACGTAGTTTTCCGATATGCTGCCACCGCTCGCGGAGTTGGCAATAGAGGGTGCAGCCGGGTCCTGGGAAGTACACGTACCCGATATCAGGTGCCCCTGGTAGAGATTCGAGATCTGCAAGGGAGCCATCCCGTAGTCGGACCATGCGTCAGACAGTGGGCCTAGTTGGTCAGGGGTCTGCCACGGTGCGCCGATCCGCGCACCTGACGCCGGGCTGAAGTAGATGGTGGTGTTGTGACGGGCACGCTGTTCATCGCTCAACCAGTTAGCCGTCTTGCCAAGTACGGTAGCCCGAGGGAGCCCTCCAGGCGTAAACCCCTCTATCTGGTTGACGTACTCGGCCTTGGTGGACCAGACACAGGTGCCGCAGGAGTTGGAGCTGTAGCGGTTGAAAGTGCCCCAGGCAAAGCGGGCCGTGCCGTTGTGGTACCATCGGCCCCGGTCATCAATGTAGTTGAGCAGGTTGTCACGATAGGTGGTGTTCTTTTTTACAACCTTCCAGTCCGGGTAATCTGCGACTAGGCTTGAGTCACTGATGAGCCGCATATCTGAACAGACATAGTGTGTCGAGTCAACTGCCAAGTCATCCCCATCCAGACTCCAGAGGGTCTCTGCAGCAGACACAGGGTTGATGGTGGTGGAGTCAACCGGGGAGGCGCAGTCGGCGGTCGTGTCCAAGCTGATGATGAGCTTGTAATCGCCCAAGGATTCGCCCACACGTGGCGAAATTTCGGCAACCCCGCATATCTCCTCGTTGTCGTAGGATGAGCACTGCCACGGGTCCACACCATCCCAAAGCATCCCCTTGTAGTTCGGATACTTGAGGAAGTTCCGCATCGGGTACCAGGTCTCATCGACCGTGACGTCGTCGATCCAGATGGCTCCAGCGGTCTGGCTCTGGATGCGGAAACGGAGAGTCCAGGTGTCGCCGCCGTGCTTAGGCACGTCGAAGATCCGCTCGTGGTACTGCTCTATCCAGTCTTGGTCGGCGTTCACGCTCTCGTGGTAGCGACCGCTATAAACGGTGGCCGCCAGCACCGCGCCGTCGAAGATGCGGAGGTCGTGGGTGCCGTCGAAGCTAGCGTCTGTCTTCACCCACCAGCGGATGCGAAGGTGGCCACCTTGGCGAGTACCTACCGTGATCGTGCGCGTGAGGGCAGTGGCGCTGTCACAGGTGGTGCCCTTGGCGCTGTAGGTTCCAGTGCGGGCCTGGTCGGAGGCGGCAGCCACACATCCGGACGTGGACCACCCTGTCAGGTCGCCATCCTCGAAGCCTGGATTAGTGGTGACTAGGTTACTGCCAGCCTGATTTGGCCATGGCGGTGGATCGACCACGCCGCCGAGACCCCACAGGACAGCCGGGAGTAGTGCGAGTAGGAATCTCAATTCGCGCTCCCGTACCGCACTTCCTTCTGCTGCGTTATCAACAGTGGATTGCTGGTGCTGGAGCCGGCGGGCGTATAGTAAATGGTGATGCGGACGTGGTCCAGGTGGTAGGTACCAGCCGCCGGATTGGAACCCCCATTTTTCCGACCGAATACGGAGGTGCCAAAGGAACTGCTTGTCACCCCGGCGGCGGTCACGCTGGTGCAACTGAACGTGTCAGCCGCGCCCCCAAACGTCTGGTAGGTGTCGGTATCGCTGTCACCTAGAGTTGCACCTTTCTCTTCCGTGCAGGTGCCCAAGTTGAGGGGGTTAATCCCCAGCGCGTGGTACTTACCGGACTCAAAATCACGGTAGGCGTCCGTCTCTATCAGGATTCCATCGACCGTGCCCGACACGGACGAGAAGCCGAAGTTTGTGTACTGGACCTCTTGGGTGAAGTCTCCGTCCGCGTAGGTATCGCTCTGCGAGTGAGCGTTACCCGAGTTCGCCCAGCCGGAGTCGTTGGTGCTCGGGCTGTTCGCCCCTTCCGTGGCGGCGAATAGGAGTACGGCGGCGATCAACAGGAGCGCTACTGGGGTTGCGCGGCTCATATGTTCTGGCACTTCCCATGCAGGGTGATTGAGCCATCGTCCTGGCCGTTCACTGTGGCGATGTTGATCTTGAAAAAGTCGGTGCTGTTCAGGTTTGTATCGTTCTGATCGGTAGTGAAGTCCTGCAACACGTTCCCTGAATTGGAGTACGTCTGGTTGCCACCGCTGAACATAGAGGAGCAGGTCTCCGTAGAACCATTTGTGCAGCTGTACGCCTGGAGGGTCATCGTGCCCGAACCCTTGGTGTTGAACACCACCCGCATGGTGGTGATTTCGATGCTCCCCCCACAATTCAATGGCACTGGGGCGCGGACGGCGAAGTCCCCGGTTGAAGGCGTAGCCTCAAACCCGAATCCAACCTGCCACGGCACTAGGTGCTCATGGTCACTCCGGGCCAGCTCGGTGCTCGTACCGGCGTTGTTGGGTGCCGTACCAGCCGACCCGGTTGCATCGACCGTGTAACCAGCAGCTGTGGTTGGCGCGGACCCAGCCCCACCGCCCATCACAACCGTGTTCGCGGCCAGCGCTGCGCTGGATGCTATTGTCGTAGTGCCTGAGAAGTAGAGGGCACCGCCAGAGGTGCCAGAGTTAAGCCCTGTCCCGCCCTGGGCAACAGTCACATCCGCGTTGTCAGTCAGCACCGTCGCTGAGGCATCCGGGAACGTGAACGTCTTGAGGGATGTGGTGGGGCCGGTCACATCGAAGAAGCCGTTGTTAGTTCCGCCGTTTGCGCCTGGCAAGATCCCAGTGACCCCTGAGGTCAGCGGAAGCCCAGTCGCATTGGTGAGTGTCCCACCACTCGGAGTCCCAAGTGCCCCACCGTCGTAGAGGATCGTCGCTGCAGCATCAGGGAATGTGTATACCCTGGCAACGGTTGGCCCGACTGCCGTGAAATAGGCAATACCTGTTCCCCCATTCGCAGTCGGCAAGATGCCCGTCACTCCGCTGGTCAGGGGTAGTCCAGTAGCATTCGTCAATGTGCCCCCGCTCGGGGTGCCTAACGCGCCGCCGCTGTACAACAAGGTTTCACTGGAGTCGGGAAGTGTAAAGGTTTTCGTGGTCGTCGTTGGCCCAGCAAAGTCCACAAAATTACTCCCACCCGCTAATGCAGTAAGCGCCGCGTCTAGAGGTTGAATGCCCGCCTCTGCGAGGGTTTGATTTTCCCAGTGATCGGTGACGTAGGTGAGCAGATCGTTATCGGTCAGACCGGTTTCGGTGACATTTTGCAACGCCCCGAGATCATCATCACCCAAGGCGTCATCATTCGCCCCTGTGATGCCCGCGACGCTAGCGATGTCGATGTTTCCGGAGACGGCATTGAACCGGGTAGCATCGAAGGTGGCACAACCCTTGGTGGAGTCGTCAGCTGCCGCATCGGTGCAGCCCAATGTGCTGCCACCGATCGCCAACCCCGTACCCTCCAGGTCAGTTACCGCCGTCGCATCCAGCACGACAGTCCCGCTGGCATCCTGGAACGTCATCGTCTTGTCGCTTGTGGTTGGGTCGGTGAAGGCAAACAGGGCGTAGATGTTGTTATCGGTCTCCCCTTCAAATCGTAGCGCCGTGGCTGATAGGATCTCGGCAGAGTCAAAATCGTGCTGGCCCGTCCAAGTGTAGTCCCCCGCTTCGTCCACACTGGCGCCACCTTGCGCCGTCCAGGTATTACCACTGGAGCATACGAACATCTGGGCGGCAAGAGGCTCGTCGGTCTCAATGAAGCACTCGCCCACTCCGCATGTCCCCGGCTTGGTGGTACCCGTCTTGCATGGCTTGGTGGTGGCTGCTGGAGACCAGTCCTGATTGGAGCTGGAGTGGGCGGTGGTGCCGTGGTCCGGTTTCTCGGCCAGCAGCGCGACCGCAAGCAGTGACAGTAAGATGAGCTTCTTCATTCCATCCCTCCTACGGGTTGGGTTGCCCATGGCCGCTCTATCCACGGTGGCGGCATTCCAGGACGGCGGGGTTCGGTGGCTTCACGGGGTAGGGGTAAGAGCTTCTCCAGTATCCATGGCGGTGGCGGCGCCTTGCTGATGATACGGCGGCGGGCGGCACTGGGAGCTTCGGCAGCCTCTTGGATGATATAGAGGCGGTTTAGGGTGGAGGACAGGAACTGAAACGGCTTAGTGTGGAGCCGCCGAACCTCCTCAGCGTTTAGTGCCCTGTCATGAATGTACAGGTAATGGAGTTGGCCCTTCGTGACTCGCGTGCCATTGTAGCCAGTGTGGATGTAGAGGGGATCCTGGTTGCCGCTCGCTTGCTCCGTCGTGTAGGAGTTGGAGGCAGCCAGCTCTCCATTGATGTAAAACAGTTGCCCGACATCGGGGTCGAAGACCGCTGAGAAGGTAAACGTTCGAAATAAGACGCTACTGAGGTTTGAGGTTAACTTGTTGGTATTATGCATAAACATAACTTTAGACGACTCGTACCGTACCGCGAACGGATAAGGGCTATTGCTCGCCGCTGTCACCTGACCCTCAAGGGAGGCCGGAGTCTCCAAGAAGGTGTATTGGAACGTGACCGTATAGTCCCCGTTGCCGAACAATGGATCAGAGGCGGTGTCGCCAAGGGACACGTAACCCGTCGTGGAGGAGCCATCCGACACCAGGGCCAGCCCACTCGTTGATCCCGACCATGACACAGTGGAGCCGAATGATACAGTGAGGTCCTCACCGGTGACGAGGTTGCGGTTCTCTTCGCTGGTCCCATCGAGCAATGGCAACGCGATATCGAGCCCGCGAGTTAACGGATGCGACCAATCGATAATCGCACCTCTAGGAGGTTTCTGCTGCAGATACCTCACCGGCTGCGGGGTCTGAGCGAGTAAGCAGACCCCAAGTAGGAGTAGTATCCAATGCTTGAGAAACGCCACCATGTGGACCGTCACGGGGACCCGTCGTAGGTTAGTTTCAGGTAGCTAAAGTCGACGGTGTACTCGTCCGTGCTGCCGGTTGCCTGCACTTGGATCTTAGGCTGCTCAACACTAGAGATGAAAAAACAGTGGTACCACTCCTGGTTCACCGTTGCGGGTGTAAATGTCACC
>JBDGYW010000362.1:0-10758 GCA_039588935.1 Gemmatimonadota bacterium
ATTGCACGAAAGCATCGACGCTCGGGTTAGTGGCGTCTGCCACCGGTCGGCTGGAGTAGCCAAGCCAGAGCAGAGCCACGGTATCACTCATACACGTTGGCAGCGGTGGACGTGAAGCCGCCATCCGCAGCGCGGTCGACTTGGTGGGCCTTCCGGACGTAGCCGGCAAGTCGGTCGCGCTCAAGCCCAACTTCAACAGCGCGCGCGAATTCCCGGGATCTACACACACGACACGCTGAGCACCTGGTGCTTGGAACCCCAACCGCCGATCAGTTCCGCACGAACCTGAGGTTTCTCACGCGGCCGGCATTCAGCGTGAAGCCGGTTATCGCGCCGGCTGCGTCGCGATCGAGATTCAGCTTCCAGCTCGAGGCCCCAAACTCGTCGTTACCCGACTGGTTGAGGTCGGTTTCGCTGCCGTCAGGCAATATCACGTTTAGCTTCTCTTCCATCACGATCTCGTACGAAACGTCGAGTTCGACGCTATAGTAATCACCGGCCAACGCGGCCAGTTCCTCTGGTGCCATAAGGGCGAATTCGCTCTTGGTGAATGGCAGGTCCGGGATGCCGGGCGCCAGTATTCGGAGAGCCAATTGTTCCGCGTCGGTTGCGAATACCAGTTGGCCCTCGGTCGGTGCACCGACCGTGTTGAAGGTGTCTCGCGCCACCGGCAAGAGTCGTATCGAAAGCCCTGCAATCGCAGCATTCAACTCACTGCCCTCGATATCCACGACCACGTCCCCGAACGGAGAGTCGGGGTGTGAGAAGATGCCTGTGTAGCGCTCCATCTCCGATCGGGAAAGGCTAATCGATTCTGTGACCGTGACCGGTGCGGCACGTGCGGCCGCAACCGATTCGCCGGTGTCGTCGAACAGCCATATGTCGGCCAGGCTGCGCGATAACCTGCCGGGATTGGCCGTACCCAGGTTGCACAACACAATGGCGGTGAAGCGGTCGTTCGGAAACCGCATCATCTCCGTCCTGAAGCCGAGGAACCCGCCGCCATGGCTCACCACTGCCTTGTCACGGTACTCGCCGTGGGCAAGGCCGAAGGCATAACCGAGCGTGTCGCCGTTGTTGAGCACTCCCCTCGTGAGGATCAACTCTCTCAATTCGGTCCAGCTGGGATCTTGGTCGTAGAAGAAGCGATCCCAATGGAGCAGGTCTTCCACGGTGGTGAGTAGGTTGCCGTCTCCCTTCGCGTGGAAGTTCTTCACCCACCTTCTGTACTGGCTGTCGGGCCTGGTGCCGTAGCTCACCACCCTGTTGGGCACGACCTTCTGTCGGTCCTCTCCCCAGTGCGTTGAATTCATGTCAAGCGGCCCGAAGAGGTTCTCTCTACCGAACTCTTGTAGTGTCTGACCGCTCACACGTTCTACGATCTCGGCGAGCAGCAGGTATCCGGAGTTGCTGTACAGGTTTTCACTTCCGGGCTCGAAATTGAGTTCGCGCTGGCGGGACAGCAGCTCTATGCCCCAGGCGTTGTCGAAGAAGTCCTCAAAGCTCTTGCCGGTCAGACCACGCAGCGTGAGGTAATCACGCAAACCGCTGGTGTGATGCACGAGGTGACGAATCGTGATCGTCTGTCCGTATTCAGGAATCTCCGGGACGTGTTTTCGAATGTCGTCGTCGAGAGACAGTTGCCCCCGCAGCGCGAGCAGGGCAATCGAGGCCGCCGTGAACTGTTTTGAGGTAGATGCGATGTAGAAGACTGACTGCGATGTGATAGGTGTCTCGTAATCCAGGTTGGCCGAACCGTATCCCTTCTGGAACACGAAGTCGCCGTCCTGAACGACACCCACCGCGCACCCCGGGGAATCTGGACGGTCCCAGGTCGAGAAAACCGAGTCGGTGCGTTGGACACGGAGGTTGTGCTGTGCAGACAACGGATATGAAACGCACGCCAGTGTTCCAAGAAGTAGAACGGATCGAATTCGGATACAGGTACGCATGGCGGTCAAACCTCGACGTATGAGTGTAAGGAAGAATGGAGTTCGTTCGCCAATAGGGGAAGAGTGATCAGGCGCACCACACGACTGACACTTAACCTCTGCTGGTCGGCTTAGGCAATCGATGGTGTAGATGTCCACGGGTCGCCCGCCTCCGGCCGGCAGAATCCCCTGGCGACTGCTCCAAAACGACGTTAATGTTGTCCCGCCCCCGAAGTCCTTTGGAGCAAAACGTCTGTCGCGAACCGGAAGGAAGTTTTTCGCCATGATTCCGCCGAAGAGGTCGTCCCACGGTTGCCGCGCGTCGCGCCCGTCCGGGTTGCGCGCCATCGTTTCAATACTATTAGTCAGTCTCCTTCCCGGCTGCGGTGACGGGATCCCCGATTTCACGCCCGAAGAGTTGGCAGAGACAACGGGCAAGGTCCGTGACGCCTTCCACCTTCATGACTACGAGTACGGAGCCGAGCTGGGAGTGCGGTGGGCGGCGTGGGCTCCGGACGCTCTGGAGCTGAAGGCCTGGACCGTGGCCAACCTGGCGAACGCGGACCAGGCAAGCCAGGCTGAGGAGATGGCTGAGGAGATGGTGGCCACGCACCCCGATTCAGCCTGGAGTTCCTTCGCCATCGCTGCGGCAAGGAACTCGAGCCAGGACAAGGAGAACGGTGAGGAGGCCCTGGATGCCAGCGAAAGAGCCTTGGCCGGGCTCCCGAACCTGATTGACGCCGTGATCCTGCGGGGAGAGGCCCTGTTCCTGTTTCTGGATCCGGACTCGGCTCTTGTATTCGGCGAGACGTTACCGGAGTCGCAAAGGGATCACCCGGACGTTCGGGCGGCGTTAGCAGGTGCGCTGTGGCCAAAGACCAGCCTGCCCTCCGATTCCCTCGTGGATCAGTTGCTCTTCATCTACGAAGGGATCCTTCAGGAGAATCCGAACCACGTCTCCGCCAACCTGGAAGCCGCGCTCCTACTGGCCTACTTCCGGAACGACCCTGAGACGGCTCTTTCGCACCTGGAGCGAGCCGCGGCCGTGACGCCAAGTCCAGAGGTCCACGGCGCACTCTGGAATGGAGTCTTCACGGATGTCTCCCTGAGCGATGAAGAGAAGATAGAGAGAGTCTCAGCCGACGTGCAGGAGATCCTGGAGACCGCAGGAGAGTCTCCGGCCCGGTGGGCGGCTATGGCCGCGGGCCTGGAGGGCACGAGCATGACGGAGCTTCAGACCGAGCTGGAGGAACGGGTCCTGGAAGACCACCCAAAGACCCGGGGCACCGAGGTGGTTCTGGCGAACCGATTCCAATCGCTTGCCAGGGAAATCTGGGAGGCTCCCAGCCCGGACACAGGGGGTGATCTGGAGAAGAGAGAGCGGCTTGCCGAGATGCTGACTGAGTTCATCGGCCGCCGACAGCACCTGGATTCCGAACTCTTGTTGGATGCCCACTGGACGCTATTCATGCTGCACAACGAGGACCCGCGTGTGGACCCCGCGACTCTCACGGAATTGGCCAATGAGGTGGCGGCCCAACTGGAGATCGCAGCGAGCCCGACCGCTGCGGATTACTACGGTATCGCTGCCATGATCCTGGCCGAGTCTCCTCAGAGTCTCGAGGACGCGAAACACCTCATCGACGTGGGATTGATAGAGTTGGAGTCTGGGGAGGCTGAGGCTGAACAAGCGGATGGTGCTGACGCGGAGGCGGAAGCCAACGGAGAGGAGGAGGTCGATCGCGAACTCGAGGCACAACGGGCCCGGTTCTCCGTCGCAATGGGTCTGGTTTTCCTCCAGGAAGGGCGGTTCGACGAGGCGGAAGAGGAGTTCGCAAGGGCACGGGATCTGGAGTCGGATGACTACTATGCCCGGGGTGTTCTGCCCTACTCCTATCTCTACTCCGGAAATCTCATGGAGAAGAGGGCGGATTTGGCGCGCGGCGAGAGCAGGGAAGTCGATGCAGACGAGTTTCTGAGGTCTGCCGACGAGTTCTATCTAAACGGCATTCAGCTGGACTACTATGCCTGGCCCCCTCTAGGCGTTCCCTGGACCAATCCCAACGAGACGGCCCTGAAGGAACTCTTCAGGAAGCGGAACGGAGGTGTGGAAGGTTTCGAAGCCTACCTGACGGCCGCGAGTGAGGAGGGGCGGGAGGAGCGAAAGGAGGGGATACTGGCCGAGCGCATCCTGGATCCCGAACCCATGGAGGTTTTCGCTCTGGCAACTCTGGATGGAGATGAGGTCACCTACGAGTCCTATCTCGGCAAGGTGGTGATCATCAACTTCTGGGGCACGTGGTGACCAGGCTGTGTCCGGGAGCTCCCGGAGATTCAGCGGTTCGCTGAAACGCATGCCGGATCCGACGACGTAGCCGTTCTCACAATCAACACCAGCGATCCTACGCGAGACCACGTGAAGGGGTGGATGGAAGCCAGGGGTTATGACTTGCCAGTCCTCTGGGGTGACGGTTACGCCGGTAAAGTGGGTGTGAACAGTTTCCCCACGACCTGGGTGGTAGATCGGAACGGCAGAATCGCGTTCAAGGTGATCGGCGGTACCATGCGGTTTGCCGAGGAGTTTGGCTGGCGAATCGAGGCCGTGATGGATCGGTGACCGGCTGCGAGTGAAGATGCCAGCAAGACGAAGACAACTGTCAAAGCTGAAACACGAGTGACCCGTCGCACCGCAGGTGAACTTGAACAGGTTGGAGCTACGAGACTGGGGGCAGCGTACTGAAGCCGGCGATCCGAAAATGGCGGTCGAAAGCAAACGCTTCGCCGACCCGCTCTGCTCGCATGGTCTCGAAACTGATCGCGTCGGTGAGTGAAAACCTGTGATCGCCATAGGGGCGGAGCCATCTGTCGACGGCTTGCCGCTCGAGTTCACGCGTGACGTAGCGGACCTCGTGCGCCGGGTCTTGCTCGAGTGCATCCAGCAACTGGATGGCGGCCGCGGACCCCCTGAAACGTGAGAGCAAGACGTACATCTCGGCCACCACAAGGTTCGTTGTCACGAAACCGCGCCCTGCGGAGAGGACCTCTCGGTACGCGTCCAGCGTTTCTTGATGAAAGGATTCCCGCTCCGAGATAGCGGCCAGCCAACCCGATGTGTCGAGGAAAACGCGACGGCTCATTCTCTAACGCCGCGTTCTCGGTACGCGTCGGCGAGAATATCGTCGTGGTTGGAAGCCACGTCGGAGGGCCAATCGTTCCCCTTCAGCTCGGTGATCAGGTTGAGCACTGGGCTGTCACCGCCCGCGCTCTCCAACGCGTAGCTCCGGATGCCGCGACGCAGAACCTCGGCGCGAGAAATCCCTTCGTCGCTGGCCAGTCGGTCCAGTTCCGTGCGCTCTTCGGCCGTGAGGTACACCTGGATTGGCTCCCGCACCGCCGCCGCGCGTCGAGATTTCTTCTTAGCCATGAATGTAAATTAATCGACCCAATTCATAGCATCAAGGCATTTCATTCGTGGTTGAGTCGGCCGCCAGCGCGTTTGGACATTCATCCCGTTCTGTCCATCCAATCACCCAATCCTATCAGTCACTAGCGTGAGTATGTGCGACGAGATTGAGGCTGTCCACCGGGCGCGCCGCATCACACTACTCCGCTGCGAGCGCCAACGTTGGATCCACGCGACATGCGCGCAACGCAGGTACGATACTCGCGGCAAGTGCCGCAACGGCGAGCAGCACGAGCATGCAGCAGAATGTTGCTACGTCCCGGGTACCAACTCCAAACAGATAACTTTGCAGCAATCCGGTACCCCAGTAGGCTCCCACCGCCCCGATTCCGAGGCCGATAAACGCGAGCACCAAACCGCGACCGGTGATCTGCCAGAGGATCTTCTGCCGTTTGGCCCCCAAGGCCATTCGAATCCCGATCTCGCGAGTTCGTCGGGTCACGGCATAGGACAAGACCGCATAGACACCCACGACGGCAAGCAACAGCGCCGCCAGGCCGAAGAAGCTCACGACCACACCAAGGAACCGTTCCTCCGAGATCGAATCCCAGAGTTGGCCTTGCATCGTGCGCACGCTCGAGACAGGAACACCCGCGTCGATAGCACCGACCACGGCGCGAATTGTGGACGCCGCAGTCAAAGGATCGGAGGATGCCCGCACCAGCAGAGCCAGACTGTGGTGGTTCCAGAAGTACTCGCTTTGGCTGTGTTCAATATAGATCTGAGGCAGGTGTTCCTGGCTCAGACGGCGTTGTCTGCTTGCGCCAACAACACCGACTATTCTGAGCCACGGTCCGTTGTTGAGTATCCGGATACTCTTGCCGAGTGGATCTTGGCCCGGCAGATATCGCTGCGCAAACGTATCATCCACGATGACAACCGGAGGTGTGGTCGGGCCGTCTGCGGAGTTGAACTCACGGCCTCTCAGAACCGGCACACCCAGAGTGGCGAAGAAGCTCGGCGTCACCACGATCGTACCCGCTCCAAGCCGCTCCTCCGCAGTCGAGGTGAGGCCCTCGATCTCGAGTCCGGCTGACGAGTTTCCTCCCGACATCGGAGTAAACGAAACCAACGCCGCCGACTGGACGGCCGGTGTTTGCGCGAGTCTTTGTTGCAGTTCCCGATAGAACGCATCCCTTCGATCGTGGCTCGCGTAGCGTGGCGCAAATGACGGGCTCCCGGGCAGCGTCAAAAGCGCTATCTGTGAGACGACGAGCGCGTCTCGGACTCGCCCATCCTTTCCACCACCCGCAACTGCCTTCGACCCGGCGCTCAAGCCGTCCGCGAAGTCGGGGCGCGAAAACCGCGACGCGGGAAGCAGGCCCATCAGACAACCGAGCACCAACGCCAAGAGCATGGAGAATCCGAGAGCGCTCAGGTCGATTCCGATCTCCGTTTGTCGCGGAATCGCGCCCGGTTCGAGCCACAGCAGGCACTTGGTCAACAACACGGCCAGCACGGTTCCGACCAATGCTCCGCACACACTCAGACTCAACGTCTCCGCGAGCAGCATACGCGCCAGCCTGCCTCGGCTCGCACCAAGCGCCGCTCTCACCGTGAGTTCCGGCCGGCGGGTCGCGGATCTGGAAAGCAGCAGACTGGCGACGTTGGTGCCGGCTATGAGCAGTACGCCGACAACAGCGGTCGCGAATATCAATAATAAGGATCCCACATCCGACCCGACGACTATGTCCTTCAGTGATCTCAGATGCAGAGTGTAGGTGCCAGATCGCTGGTCGGGGGCTTCCTCGACTCTGCGTAGAGTGGTTGCGCGCACGATCGCGGTCTGATGCGAGAGTTCTGAATCCAGACGACCAACCATCCGGAGATACCAGGTGTTTGCGTTGCGGATAGCATCCGCCATCGGAACCCAGTACCTCGTACGTCTACTCGGAAACGCGAAACTCCGCGGCATCACGCCCACTACGGTGTAGGTTTTCTCATCGATCGTGAGAGTTCGACCCAGAACATCGCGATCGCCTCCGAAACGATCTTGCCATAGACCGAAACCCAGTACTATCACACGCGGGCTGCCGGGCTCGTCTTCCTCAGGGCGGAAGCCACGTCCCAAAAACGGTGCCACGCCCAGGCTGCCGAAGAACCCCGCCGAAACGGCCGCGCCACGAACCTGCTCGGCCGAACCTCCGAAATTGAGGATTCTCGATGTCGATCCGTAAACAGCAAAGAACTCAAAGAGGTCTTGATGTTCGTTCCAATGCTGAAAGATCGGAAAGGTCACCGACCCTCCGGGAACTTCAGACGCGATGTCACGCTCCGAGATCGCGAGCAGACGGTCGGAGTCCGGAAACGGCAACGGGCTCAGCAAGACTCCGTCGACTACACTGAAAACGGCCGTGGTCGCACCGATGCCGAGGCCAATTGTCAGAACAGCGACGACCGTGAAGAGTGGACGCTTCAACAGACTTCGAACTCCGAAACGTACGTCTAGCAAGAAGTCCTCTATCAACGACATGCTGCGTCCTCCTCGAGTTGCGGGTGTTTTGCTTCGTGCCTCGGCTTTGAACCGCCAGTAGACCAGAACCGCCTGTTGCCAGAACCAGACATCGCTAACGAGCCTGCCGCGAACGGCACGACGGCGGGCGTACTCCTCACGCAGGTCACCCACAACGCCGTGGCGTTGAGCTGGGGACCGAAACACCCGCTCCATCAACCGCTCAGCCAAACGGGGAGGAGAAACCGGCGTCATCAAGGCCTCCTCTCGAGCATCGGCTCGAGGCCGCGCCACATGCCAAGCAACAGCTCCCGAGAGTTGCGGAGTTCGGCGAGTCCGGTCTGCGTAACGGAGATGTAGCGCCTCAGCTTCCCGCCGCGTGTCGCGTCGCCCGGCCTCAACTCCGAGGTCAGAAACCCCTTTGCTTCCAATCGGTCGAAGGTGATGTAGAGTGAGCTGCGGGACACTGCTCGGCCGGAGCGCTCTTCGATCTCGTCGACAATAGCCACACCGTATGCCTTGTCGCCCAAATGCAGCGCGGCAAGCAGAACGAGTTGTTCGAATTCACCAAGTGCCATTGAATCGCCCTCATCTATTGATTACAGCGTAAGCCATGTTTGCTGGTGAGACAGCCGTTGTCACAAAACGGTTGCAAACGGGTTTCCAGTTCGAGGGTAGCTGAGTTCCCCGCGCGTTTTTCAAGACAGCTTTGTGCTGAAGAAGAACTGAATCAGATACAGATATTATATACCCGTTAAGGTATATTCATTCATGTCATAGATGATATTATACCCGTACGGTGTTAATATAGCCCTTGCTTAATTCAAATACACCCGTTAGGGTATATCCATGATCATGAATCCCTTGGCTCAGTATGTGAAGGAGCAACGGAAGGCACTGGGCCTGACGCAGGTCGATCTGGCCGAGCAGGCGGGTGTGGGGCTGCGTTTCGTGCGCGACATGGAGCAGGGAAAAGGCACGCTGCGGATGGACAAGGTTAACCAGGTGCTTGCGCTGTTCGGAAGCAAGCTCGGGCCAATCCCGATGACGGCGGAGGATCGCAGTGGCGCGAGTCGGTAGGGTCTTCATGGGCGATCGGTTCGCAGGCGTGATCCTCGAAGATGAGGAAGGATTCCGGTTTGCCTACGACGAAGTCTATCTGAACGCTGACGGGGCCATCGCGATCAGTCTATCGCTGCCGCTCCGCGCGGAACCGTACCGCGACCGCGGTCTCTTTCCGTTCTTCGACGGTCTGATCCCGGAGGGCTGGCTGCTCGAGATCGCGGAAAGAACCTGGAAGCTGGACCCCCGAGACCGTATGGGTTTGCTGCTGGCGTGTTGCGAGGATTGCATTGGCGCGGTCTCCGTGAGGCGAGAGGATTAGTCTGGTGACTCCCGATCGCTGCCTCATCTGCTGCGAGGAGCTGGAGTCGACCTCGGGGCTGTATCACCCACGTTGCTCGGATCGGTTCTTCGGCCGGCCGTTACCTCCACAGTTGCCGTATTCATGGGATGACCTGAAGCCGCTGGCGGAGCGAGTGGTAAGGTCGCGTATTTCTGTGCCCGGTGTTCAACCGAAGCTCTCGCTTCATCTCGACCGGAGCGAAAGCCAAAACGGGCGCCTGACGCTGGTTGGGCTATGGGGGGACTTCGTTCTCAAACCGCCGCACGCGGATTATCCCGGAATGCCCGAGTTGGAGCATGCCTGCATGAAAATGGCCCGCGCCTGTGGGATCGATACGGTGCCCTTTGCGCTTTTACCGTTGCAGAGCGGTGAGACGGCATACCTGTGCCGCCGCGTCGATCGCGACGGAGAAGGCAAGCTCCATATGGAAGACATGGCCCAGTTAACGGGCAAGATGACCGAACAGAAGTACCGCGGGTCAATGGAGCAGGTTGGCAAAGCCTTGTGGTCGTATTCCTCGACGCCGCTGCTCGATGCGGTGCGGCTCTTTGAGCTGACGCTCTTCTGTTTCCTGACGGCGAACTCGGATATGCACCTGAAGAACTTCTCGCTGTTGTACGGGCGTGATGCGCGGATTCGACTCGCGCCGGCTTGCCCATCAATGGTCGGAAGTCCGCGCTGGCAGAGCGAGACTTCAAGGCATTCGCCGAGCACCTGCGGCTCACGTCCAAGCAGTACGACAATGTGTTCTTACGGTTGCGAAACTCGATCGGGAATATGCGCGAGACGCTGTCGAAGTCGTTTGCGTACGAGGGCCACAGGCACGAGCTGCGCGAGCTGTTATCCGACCGCGCCGTTCGGATCGGCCTACTGGACGCCTGACGGTTTTTTATCAAGTCCGGGTCCTCTCGCGCTTTTGCATTTGTGGTGCATTTTAGCCAAATGTGCCCGATGCCTTTGATAGTCTGAAGGCAACGCTGGCCGACCTCTACGCACTCGAGCACTGGAGGACCCCGAAGCGCACCCAGGTGAGCGGCTGCGCGGCGCGTTAGCGCCGGCAGCGCTCTTTCCTAGTGCGGCGGACGGATTCACCGGTGCGCAAAACGCACCGGCGTTAGAGAGCCACCGTTATGAGGTTGCTCGGTAGACTCTCACCGGCTTTGTTCACCGCGATCACCTGGTACTCGAGTTCGACACCCTGCGGTTGGTCTGTCAACACGGTCATGGACTCAAAGCACAGCACGGCCTCGGTCCACTCAGTGGCACCGCTAGTACGGGTCAATACTCGGTAAGCCGAGACTGCGCCCCCCTCAGCGGGTGTCTTCCAGTCCAGGTAGATCCAACCGCGACCCTCGCGCATCACTTCCAAGGTCCGCGGCGCACCCGGTGGCTCGAGCTGAGACGGTTCCTTGCGCCCCCGCCAACCGATTTTTCTGAGTTTCCCATCGTGCGACTTGACCGCGTGTTCAGCGTACCGCAGAACGCCCTTCATGGCGTCGGTGAGGTC
>JBDGYW010000363.1:0-3672 GCA_039588935.1 Gemmatimonadota bacterium
TCGTGTTCTTATCGCTCGTATACTGATCCGGATTAGTGTTGGCTTGCACAGCGTGGTCAGCCTCGTGAGCTAGACCCAAAGCAGGGCTTTGAATAGTGCCCCCCTCAGAATCCGGAGTTCCCCCTACACCTGCAACATCTGCTCCGCTACTCGGGTCCCATTTAATCGTATTGGCACCGGTATCAAAATGATTGTCCTGGTTGGAAATCAGTTTCAAGGTGGGCTCTTGGTCTCCAGAAAGTGCTTCGAGGCTTCCTATGAGTTTTGCACCGGCTTCTGATTGTGTTAGGTAGTTCCTAGCCTTCGCGTATTCGGCAGTTGCATCCATGCTGTCGAAATCTATTCGTCCGTCTGGGTCCAGATACCGAAGAGGGTTATTCTGAACATAACTATAGCGGTTCCATGTCTGCGGATCAGGCAGATCAGCGCTCTCGCCGGCCGGATCCACCGCCATGAACCGGGCGAGACCGGAAGAGTAGTACCTCGCCAACATGTAATCCAGCCCGCTCTCGCCATCTCTCTCATGGCCCGTGAAGTGTCTCGTGCTCGTGCTGTTAACCGAGGCCGGCTCATTACAGTCCTCGTCACTGGTACATGCGAGGCCATCGTTCAGCCCACCCTGGCACACGCTTGAGACGCACACACCCGTGAGCGGCGTCTCTTCCCCGAAGGGCATATAGTGATGCTGGCTCACAACATTCCCCGTCTCATCGATGATGGCACGCGGGCTACCAAGATGATCGAGATGATAGAAGATGAATCTCGCGTCTGCGTTCGGCTGCGAGGGGCCTACCCATGTCCCGATGGCCCGGTACGGCGCCAGAGTTGATTCGTCGAGAGCCTCTCCCTGGCTAGCGAGCTCAGCGCTGGCGTTGGTTGCGATCTGTAGACCATCATCGCCCAAACCCGCTCCTGTTCCGTCCTCGTCAAGTGAGACGATCGGATTACCACAGGGCTGAATTGGGAAATTATCCGGGTCGAACCTCAACCTGCTATTTGGAGGCGTGATGTCATCATAGTGTGGCCAGCCTTGGTTCTCGATCGAGAACGCTGATTCTTCTATAGGCCCGCCGTCGTCCCGCACGGCCGTAACGACATAGTAGTAGATATACTCGTTGGCGTCCGTGACCTGCGGCTCACCAGTCAACATATCAATCACCCGACATGTCCCACCGGTTCCTCGAGTGCAACACCCTGTGGTCTGCCCACCCGAACAGAAGGGTTCCTCTGTGTATCCTTGCGGGGAATCATCGATCTCGCATCTGTGATCGCCGTCGACACAGGACGGCGGCAGGGTTGCGATGAGATCACCCACCGAGTAGGCCCTCTTAGGGGCCGGCAACATGGCGTCTCCCCTGATCCTGTAAACATTATAGTCCGTCACGACCTCTCTTTCGGGGTTCGGGCACCAATCCAGGTAGATACCATCATACTCCCACACGTCCTCGTACTTACTGAGTCCACGAGGAGCTTCGGCTTTGAGGTTCACCGGCGGAGAGAGAGGTTCCGTGTCGTGGGGGAGGATCCATGCCGTAACCGGCTTCGAGAATCCAGATTCATCGACAACGTTTGCAGCCGATACGGCATACGTATACAGGATGCCCTGCTCCGCCGTCCCATCTATGAAGGCACCATCTTGGTTGTTCGTCGTGAACTCCGAGCTGCCCACCAGTGATTCTGCGTCGCGGCAATCGACATAAACTTGCCCCGTGGCGGTATCGAGGGTTGGAATCAAGGCGCAGTACTCTGTCTCGCCTTCTGCCCTCCTCCAAAGACGAGCCCCACTGCCACCGCCGCCCACCCCCTTGATTTTGATACCGTCACTCGAGAGCAGCGGATCGTACACGATCCACGGATCCACTCTTGGAGCACCCGTACCCATCGACGTGCCCACTGTCGAGGGTTCCGACTTCCTCGAAATGCGGCCACGCCTGTCGAATGTTGCGACCCGCACGGTCATTTGACTGGAGAGCGGTTTCGCCTTGAAGGTGTGCTCGGTTTCGGCGCCATCCTTCGTGACGCTGGGAAAGGGACGATTGTAGACATTCTTCGCGAAGTTGGGCTCGGTGATATAGAGATAGTATCCGTCGATCTCCTCCGCACGTGACAGGCATTGCTCTGCCGGATCGCAATCACCAACATCCACGCAACTCACGGGTTTCTCATGTAGACAGTGACCTGAGAAACCGTCAGGTGAGTCGTAGTTGCAGTACTGCCCCTGAGGACAGGGTTGTATGGGGCCGCAGGCGCCCAGCGGATCCGGCTGGCAGGCGCTCGGAGGCTCCCAGTCGACCTTGACTTCGCCCGGCGCCGGTGAGGTGACCACGGGGGCCATCGGAACTGGAGGCTCTGTCCCTTGTGGCGGGCAGCGGTTTTCTTCCAGCGTCTCACTCATGAGCGAGTCGTTTGCCAGGTCGCAGACGTCCCATGTTGTGAAGATACAGCGGTTTCCGGGGATGGGATTGGCGACGTCGAAGTTGTCGCTGAAGTCTGATTCAACCGTCATCCACCTTCCGTTGGCGAAGACTTCGTACACTGCTGCGGCGGTAAGGCACGAGTCTTCGTAATACAGGTGGGGACCCGCTGCCGGATCGAACCAATAGCCGGCTGTGTGCACACTTGCGTCGTGGAAGTTAGTCAGTGATTGTTCCCGACTGCCATGCCGACATTTGTCCGACGTCCCGTAACAATCGTTATCAGTCGCACATGCCGTCGCCCAGGGATCGACACAGACATGATCGATGCAACTCCATGGCCAGCAATCATAGGGATTTCCTGTTTCCTCATCAACATAACACACCTTCTCAGGGACCGGACGACAGGTCCCGGTCTCCCAAATGCACCGGGCGCCACCGGGGACGGTCGACCGATCTTCACACCTTACGTCCGAAACACAGCCTACATCCGTCCCCTCGCAGTAGCCCATATCTAACCCGATGACACACGTATCGCCCGGCGGACAATCATCGTAGAACCCGCCGAATCTACAAGGGATGTCGGTATGATTGTCACACCACGCAACCTTGTTGCTATCGATGGGGAGCGGATGGAAGCTGAACTGGTCGCGATCGAGGTCGTAAGGCTCCGGTGTCCTATGCTCATACATGCGATAACCCTTGAGATATCCAATTGTCCCCATCTTTTCGTTCGACTCGAACGGATGATAACGAACCCCCGGTGCATGCTGCCAGCGCACGACTGTGCGCCAGTAATGTGGATACTGTGGGAAGTGCCCAGCACAGCACCCCCCTGAACAAGATGATCCAGGCATGCACCAGCTTCCGTCGCTAAGTTGACTGCCGCATAGTGCACCGTGACACAGTTCGCAAAAGGAATTTGGGCAGTCTGCATCAACAGTACAAGGAGACCAGGTATCGTCACATCGCGCTGCCCCGAGACGCTGCTCGCAATATGACCCAGGGCAGTCCGCATCGTCGGTACAAGGAGACCATGTATCGGCGCATCGCGGCTCGTCGCAAACAAGGGCATCGCAATCCTCTTGCTCGTGGCAGATCTCCCCAGTATGGGAGCAGACCCATTCCTTGTCGCAGGACCTGGCCCCTTCGGCCCACTCGAGTTCCAGGTCTTCAATACACTCGCTATAGCTCCATGGTGCGGCCACTGCGACTCCCAGGGCAGGTTTCGAGTACGCAGACTCTCGACCATCCTCAT
>JBDGYW010000363.1:3720-10299 GCA_039588935.1 Gemmatimonadota bacterium
GTAGTCATGAGCCACCGCGAGTTTGGCACTCCCGTCAGCGACTTTGTCTTCTTCAACGAGACCCGAGAGCGCCTTTCCGACGACACCGACTAGCTGGTAAGACTCACAGCCGAGGTCGACGTTTCTCTTGCGGTACACACGCGCTTCGTCGATTGTTGTCTCCGTCGTGCCGGGAACGTGAATGATGACCCGGGGACCGTCATATTCGGCAAACGGAGCATCCGGAGCTGTGACCGTTCCCGCCGGGCTCCGCGTCTTGACGGTGACCTGTTGAGATTGGAGAGATTCGTTCTGGTTTTCGTCCGTGGCGACAACCCAGTACGTATAGACCTTCTCGGCTGCCGTGGTCGTATCCGTATAGCTCGTCGCCGGTACATCACAATCGTCATTGATGGAACACGCCAATTCATCATACATTCCACCCTCACATGCGCCCGACACACACACACCTGGCAGGATGAGAGTCGAAGTCGTCTGCTCGGGATCGTACTCCTTGCGGAACACCTCATACTGTTCGATGTCTTCTGTGAAGACGTCAAACGTCCACGCCAGATTGACATGGCTCGTGCCCGTGCAATCGGCCGTCGCGTCGACCGACAGTGGTGGCCCCGGAGGAGCATAGTCGTTGGGGACGACAACGACGTCTGCGCAGCGCGCCGACTCCTTCCCCACGCTGTTGATGGCCGACACGGAATATGAGTAGGAGGTGCCATTCACGAGAGGCTCATCCAGATAGTACGGATACGTGACGGGGTCCTGGGTCAGACGAGTGACGACAGGACCTCCCTCGTCGCGATATACATGATAGCCAACCACTTTTTGCCAGGCGATGTTCTCGTCCCATTTCAGCGAGACTCGTTCCGAACCAGCAAACGCCTCCAGCCCCGCCGGCGCGCTCGGCGTCGGCTGATTTACCGCGGCTCGCGTCTTGAGTGGATCACTGCTGTAACTTTCGTTGTCATTCACATCGACTGCCGTCACGACGTACTGATACCATTCATTCAGAGTGACTTTCTCACTGTATGTATTTGTGTTTTCATCCGTTGTTGTCCGCAAGGACCATACAGGCGGATTGACCAGCAACGAGCGATAGACTTTATAGGAGGCGACATCGACTCCATCACTCTCAGGATTGAGCTCCCATTCGAGATCGATATAATACTTCAGTGGGCAGGGAAACTCAGGAGGGCAGGGCCCTCCGTGGACGGTTCTCCAATCTGCTGACAGTCCATGGGGTGGGGCGGGAACCCGATTCTCCCGAAGTCCGACCATGCGGCCTCCGAGATAGATGTGATGCTTGCTCCACTCCGGCGTGTAGTTGCCTTTCGCGGTTCTCCGAAACTCTGAGAGCAATCGCCCGCTGCCATCGCGAACGTAATACGTCCAGATCTCGCGCTGCTGATCTTCCTTGCGAATCCGATTGGCGGCGCTGTCATAGGCGTAACGAGCGACCTCTCCGATCTCTCCCCCATCCTCCGACCAGATACTGCTCACGCGATTCCGGCTATCGACTTCGAACAGCTGATCGATGCCCTTGAGAAGGTTTCCCCGGGCATCCCAGTCGAGCATGTGCGCCTGACCGGGCACCTGATAGATCAGCATTCGATTCGAGTTCAGATTTGTCGTCTGATCCGTCACAGTCTGGAGTTCGTAGCCAGTCTCCTGCCAATTACCGACGACGCCTTGATACTGACGTCTCTCCGTCATATTCCCGAATCCATCATATTTGTAGGTCCTGCGGCGGGTAGAGGCGGGGGCTTCCTCATCGATCGCCTCGATGAGTCGGCTGGCACCATCGTAGCCGTACTTGTTGTCGCCGATTTGCCAGATATTCCCGGCGCCATCATAGGCATAGGCACCGCTGTCATAGGTCCACGCTTGATTCGGTGGGTCGCCCTCCAAAACCCCGCCGGTGATTCCACTCGGCCTGTTGCGGATATCGAAGGTGACATTCGTCTCCCCACCGCCAAGCGTCGTCAGCCTCTCAATCCCTCCGGCAGCGCTGTAAACGGCTTCTGCTAGTAGCGGGTCCGGATTCGCGACATCACGCAGGGCTGTCGGAATCCCATGCGCATAGAGGGTTTCGACTTCGAATGCGCCGCCAAGCCCAACCGGCCCCTCGGGATAGGATATGCTTTCCGGAAGCCCATAGTTGTTGTACGTGAACTCGATGGCGGCAGTGGTTCCCGGCCAGTCGGCGAAGACATGTTCTTCCATAGAAAGGCGGCCGTTCATGATGTTGTATTCCAGTGTCTTCGTATGGATGACGACGTCTTCATCATCATACGTTTCGACCTTTATCAACTTTCCTAAAGACGGGTCATTCCCATCGTCGACATCATCGTATGTGTTGACATGAAGATCGTAGGTCGTTGGTGCAGGATGGCCTGGTTTGTGGTAGGCCGTCCATTCCACCTTCGCCAGCCGCCCCGCCGCGTCGTAAATGGAGATCTGACGATTTCCTGAGCTGTCGACACTCTCCAGAACATTCCCCAGAGCGTCGTACTTCTCGATGACCTGCGCTCCGTTTTCTGGGTTCTGCGAGAGATGCAGACGACCGAGCGTGTCATATTCAAAATACCTTGATTGCCAATTGAGAGTGACCGGATCAGCGAGGTCGACCTGAACAAGATTATCGCGAAGGTCATAGGTATCGAATGCGTTCGCGCCGCCGTCTTGAGGAGCCCAGACCTGAACGAGTCGTCCCCATTCGTCCCTGACGTAGGCGGTCGTTGCATCTAAGGTCGTACCATCCGCTTGCCGGATGTCATTGACTGTCACGACCGAACTCTCGCCAATATAGGCGGTCTCTGTGATATTCCCATCCGCGGTGGTCACCTTCCTCACTCTGCCGAATGGATCCTGGCCGCCTGTTCCAGAACCACTATAGTCAAACGTCGTCCCACAGTCCGAGCCAGGTGCCGGATTGCACGAGACGTCATCCCAGAGCCACTCGGAGCGGAAGATTTCCTGATTGAGCGCATCGTACGCCATTTTCTGATACGAATATGGATGAGCGCTCAGATCCGCCGAGCGTTTTCGCGTCTCGATGAGCCGCCCGAGATCGTCGTATGTGTAACAGGTCAAGATAGCGTCATCGGGATCGTTCGCATCCGCACAATTCCACACATCGCCCGAGCCCTGCCTGACAGCTGTATTGAGGACGTCTATGTATTCGATTCGAGTTGCAAGTTCCGGAGCGGTTGGCTCAATGTCTGTCAGGCGACCGAGTTCATCGTAATCGTATTGCGTGTCTGTCTTGGCCACATCTCGAGACGCATAAATGAGCCCTGTATTCCCGTCGCGACTTCGATCGATGGCCAACCATTCATAAAACGTGCCCGATCCCGGATCGTCCGAGAACTTCTTCTCCTTCAGGTATCCGCCGTCTTGCCAACCGTATTGAACATGGAATTGAGGATTGGTCGCTTCCCATTTCCCGCCACTTCCTGGGATCTCAGATACCTCGTCTGTGTCTGTCAGGTACTTATTGAACAGATTCCCGTCGATATCGTGATCATAGACCGTTGTGATATCTCCATCCACAGGCGTCACATTCTGCGCCGTTCCAATTGCCAGCGGCAGAGTCGCTCTCTGAATCGAGAGTGCTAGGTAGTTACGATCGTCGTAGGCATAGTCGGTACGGCTCAAGACCTTGAGCCCATCTGAGACCTCTTCATGCAAGGCGATTCGAGTTCCCCCCAACATGTACGACGCAAGATCATCCGGATACTCGCGCCTCGTGGTCCTCACTCCGTTTATGCTTGAGCCGCTCTCGGTGGTCTTTTTCCACAATCCATAGTTGTTCCACTCACTGTGCGTTACTACAGACTGCCGGCTCTCGTGGTCGGCGTAGATCGTGGTCGTTTGATGGGCGCGGACGTTATCCTTGATGTGTTTGTCATCGTCATCGAGATCGGAATCATACTCCCGTGTTTCTGCTCGGATGAGTGAACGCGTGGCTCCGCTCCCTTCGTAGTACTCAATACGGACATTCACACCATCGTCCCAATCGGGCATATAGCCGTCGTCATATTCAATTGGGAGCGGGTCCTCACCCTCGTCTGGGGGCGGCACCGGCCCCGTCGCCTTGTAGTGATAGACTGTGTCGTTGCCGACCGGATCGGTGACCGTCACGTACCGTGGATTGGAGTACGTCGTTCCCTCGAGAGTGGACTCCCTATCGTAGGACCAGGGGTTCAGAATGCCACTGTTTGATTTCCTGATGACTTGACGTGTAATACCATCTGGGAACGAATGGTAATAGTACTCGCCCCAGGTATAGGTCACCATCGCGCCGGTCGGAAGAGTCCGCGCCCTGATCTCACCGGTTGGCTCATATCCAAATGACATTGTGTACCGTGGTTGATCGACACCAGATTGATTCTTGAACACTGGATATGTGATCGTCTTCAGGGCGTTTACGGTATCGTGAATCCCGCTCGTTCTCAGCTCGTTGACGTCGATAGGATCCTGAGTGAGCGTATAGATTGCGACATTGCCAGGCTGGACGGTTGGGTTCGTCGCGAATGCGGGGACTGAAATCGAGGTCGTCTTGACCGCTGCTCGCTTCGGCTCGTTCCCAGCCCCCACGATTGCAGTATCTTCGTTACAATCATTGATCCCAGGGCCGGGCTCGCATGCGTTTGTGAACGTAATGACGCGTGACAGACTATCGGTGATGGTCCAGATCGCATGATCGTACTGAGGCGCCCGGTCATCATACACGATCTGGACATTGCGATCTGATCCAGTTTCGCCGGCACGTTTGTCGTAGATCGCCGTGACATACCAACCGCCGAAGTCCCGGTTGTGATTCGTCATTTCGATCGAGCTCACCCCATATAGAACGTCATAGTTGACCGGGCCACCATCGTACACTTGGACCAGATGATCGAACTCGTACTTAATGCCCTCCGGTGTCTCGATATAGAGTGTTGGAAAGTCTGGAGCCACGTTCCCGTCCCAGCTTGGAATCTGCCATGTCCCGGTGATTCTGTAATACGTTGTGTCAATGGTCATCGCGCCATCGATGGGGTATCCGTTGCACGGATCTGCTGCTTCTGTCGGTAGTTCGTGCTCATTGCCATCCGGAGATACGTAGTACCAGGTACACGCGTGTGTGTTCGCGGTTGTCAGCTCGACGTCTTTGTAAATGCGTCCGAAGTGAAGCGTGAATCCCAGCCCCATGTTGCTACGTCGCCGCAAGTAGGGGTCGCCGGTCGCGTCTGTGTGGACAGTGTTATCCCAAATCTTCGACCCATAGTGGAGTTGGAGCTGGTAGCTGAGATTCTGCGTTACCTGATAGCGGGGGCCGATCGGTATGGTCAGGTTGAGTCCGCCATTCAGGACGTCGATGTTCTCCCCGAACGCACCACTCTCGAAGAGATGCTGGCTCTGGAAGCCGACCGTCTCGTTCTCGTTGACGGCGAGGACGAGGCCCGGTACGGCGGCCAGCAAGATGATGGTTGTCAGAATCTTTGTGATCACGTTCGGAGTCGCTTGGCTCATTGTGTCTCTCCATTGAGAGTTGCGGGAGTCTGTGGCGGGTTGCATGCTCCCGCTTGGAGGGGAACTACGGCGGTGCTCGGAGGAATCTGTCAGTTGAGTATCCTCCTCAGGCAAAACCTCAGAACGTCAACTGCGGCGACGGATAAGATGCTGTGGTGATCTATATCAGTAACAATCGTCGAAATCTATTGACAATTTCGGACATTTGTGCAATTTCAGACATTTCTTCGCTGTACTTTGGCTCGATAGACTCCTGGAGTCGTTCCGAGGTAGGTTTTGAAGGCCCGCGTCATAGCCGATTGACCGGGAAACCCATGCAGGGCAGCGATGTCAGTCAGCGTGAGCTTCGAGTGTCTGAGTAAACTCACGACGCTGATCAGACGGGTTAGTGCGAGAATGATGTGGGGAGCGCAACCGGTCTCGAGGACAACCCACCGTTGGAGGTGTCGCGGTGTCATCCGCAATGCCGCGGCCGCTTCCTGCACCCTGTACTGTTCGCGTGCATGCGCCTTCGCAAGAGCGATGAAGAGGCGCATGGTCTCTGTGTGACGATCGGGTGCTAGAAGTTGCCGTCGCTTCCTCCATGCCTCGTGAACTGCGATCGGGGTAGGCCGTGGAGGGCGATCTCTCCGTTCGAGGATTCTCGGCGAAACGGATGTGCGGCGGGCCAACTCCCCCAGTCTCTTGACACAGCAAGGCCGCACGGAGCGAGGGTCGACCAGGATGCGGAGATCGAGATCTTCGGCCAGTGGACCGAGAACATGGAGGCAGTCGGCCGATATAATGCGTGCCTCGGGCATGACGCTGCGAAGGAGTCTCGCGAGACGGTCGTTCTCGCCCAGCGAGACGAACGTCGGGTTGCCCATTGCGCCCCTCCCCACCCTCGTCCGCGATCATGGGGGCGAGGATCCGGAGGGCAACTCGTGTGCCATCCTTAGAGGCTGAGCGCTGCGTGGCGGCTATGTGCTTGCAGGAGAGTGATCTACGCATTCCCTGAGGTGGTATTGGCTGCGCCCAGGACTTCACGGTCTCAGTCTCAACCGACGCTCCTTGAAGCGCCATGTACGT
>JBDGYW010000364.1:0-6566 GCA_039588935.1 Gemmatimonadota bacterium
GTTTGCCAGTGACGCTCCAAGCGCTCCGGGAAGGGCCTGGACGCGTTCGAGCAGATCACGGTAGAAGCTCCACGTCTGTTCTTTGTTACTGTACCGACGAGCGGGAAGGAACACGTTGGCGGTGAACACATTGTCCGCCGCAAAGCCTTTGTCCACGTGTTGGAGCTTGTTCAGGCTCTGGATCATCAGGCCAGCGCCGATCAGCAGGACAAGCGTCAGTGCTACTTCCAGCACTACGAGGGTCGAGCGAGTTCCCTGGCGGCCCCGCCCACCTGTGTCACGCGTTCCCTCCCTGATGTTGCTCGCCAGGTTGGCTCGCGATGCCCTGAGTGCGGGCACCAAACCGAACAACAGTCCCGCACCAGTGGTTAAGAAGAAGACGAATAGAAGAACAGTGGGATCGACGCGGATGTTGCCAGCCACGGACGACGGGACATATTCTGAAACGTAGGGTAAGAGCGCTTGGACTCCCGCATACGCCAACCCAAGTCCGATTGCACCGCCTACCGCCGCCAATACCAGGCTCTCCGTCAGAAACTGTCGCCCGACCCGGAGCCTACCGGCGCCGAGTGCGGTTCTCACTCCGATCTCGCGACGGCGGCTTTCTCCTCGGGCCAGCAAGAGGCTTGCGACGTTGGCGCAGGCAATTAGGAGTACCAGGCCGACTGCCCCCATCAAGACCCAGATCTGCATGGCTACATCGCCCACTATCGATTGAGAGAGTGATATCAACCGAGCGTGAGCTACCGGTTGGCCCTCCAGTTCGGCTATCTGGCGCGCGACACGATCCATGTCGATCTGAGCGGCTTCGAGCGTTACCCCGGCTCGTAGCCTCCCGACCGCCCAGCTGCCCATGGAGCAGAACCGGTCTTCCCAACACATCTGATCCGAGAAAATACCCATCGGGACAAATACGGCGGTGGTCGCGGAAGGGAACACGAAACCCTCGGGCATCACACCGATCACGGTGAAAGTCTCACCGTCAAGAGAAATCGGCTTGCCCAAGACATTGGGATCGCTCCCGAACGATCGTTGCCAAAGTGAGTATGTGAGCACAGCTGTCGGTGCGCTCCCGGCCCAAGTGTCGTCCGAGGAGATCCATCTACCCAAGGCCGGCTCCACGCCAAGCGCCTCGAAGAAGTCACCGAGTATCCAGCGCACGCCGATCATCTCGGGATTGTCACCACCGCTCAGTGTCTGGCGGCGATTCGTATTCAATCCGAGGTACTCGAACGATCGGTTGCTCTCGCGCCAGTCTCGGAAATTGGGGATCGACACCGAGATTTCAGATCCGGTTGGTGAGATAGCTGTTGGTTGGATGAGAGTGTGCGGTTCATGCACCGGGAGCGGTTGGATCAGCACGCCATTGGTCACGCAGAACATCGCTGTGTTCGCACCTATACCGAGGGCAATTGTCGTGATTGCTGTCGCGGTGAAGCCGGGGCGTCTCAGGCTCATCCGAAGGGTTATGCGCACATCCTGTAACAAGCCCTCGAGGACCTGATGCCAGCTCTTGACTCGCGCTCTGTGTTTCATGCGACGGACCAACGTGTTCCTGGTGCCCGAATAGTCTGCAAACCGTTTCATCACCTCACGCCTGGCATCCTCCGCCGTCTGTCCACCAACTATTTTCCGTTCCACCATGCTTTCTATGTGGTGGCGAAGCTCGTCGTCCACCAAATCTGTGGGGTCCCTCAGGCTCCCAATACGGCCAGGAAGACGCTTCCCTTTGCCGGACTTCCTCATGACACGATCTCCCAATCGACGCCGAGGATCTTTCCGATCGCGTTCGTGTGGCGAGTCCATTCTTTCTGCGCGCGCGTGAGTTCTTTCTCACCGGCCGACGTCAGGCTGTAGAACTTCGCGTTGCGGTTCTTCTCGGAAATCCGCCATTCAGCGTTGAGAAGACCGCGCTCTTCCAGACGGTGCAGGGCGCGGTAGAGAGCACCATCTTCTACGCGAACGAATCCGTCAGAACTTGCCTCGATCGCGTCGATAATGCCGAGGCCGTGACACGATCCCTTTCCCAGCAGCGTGTGGAGTATCAGGAGGTCCAAGTTTCCGTAGATGGAGCTGGCGGTTTTCCGAGGCACGGGCCCTCCAAAAGAACGGTGGCACTTTGTCTGACCTGGTCATCAGATCAGATCAGATAAGCTTCATTACGGGGGCAACAGCTTGTCGGTTTCATAAGTGCCCAGCCGGCCCTTGGTCGCTTCACTTCCAACCCTTCAGGGGCTATTTTTCAAAGTGTTCATTAAGTACGAATTTACCAGATTGGCAATTTGCCACTGATTGTTGAGGGATACGAATGAGTGCGATTCTGACTGAACTGCCGCCGGATTCGTTCGTCCGTTCAGACAACACTGACGACACCGCCTTTTATGCCAGGGACCGGATGGTCGATCATCTGGACTCACTGGCTCGAAAAACCATCGAAGATCTCGTAGGCCGGCTCTTGATCGAAGAAGGTCCAATCGTTCTCGATTTGATGGCTAGCTGTGATTCGCACATCCCAGATTCAGTTGGGGCCTCGCGAGTCGTGGGTCTCGGACTCAACGAGCGTGAGTTGTCCAGCAACTCGGCGCTCGACGAGTTCGTTCTCCATGACCTCAACAAGAATCCCGAACTACCGTTCGAGGATGAGACCTTCGATGCGGTGCTCTGCACAGCGTCCGTTGACTACATGACCGAACCGCATCGTGTCTTTTCGGAGGTTGGCCGAATTCTGAAGCCAGGTGGTGTGTTCCTCGTGTCATTCTCGAATCGGTACTTCCAGGAGAAAGTCGTCAAGATATGGCGGCATGCTACTGGTGAACAGCGCATCCAACTCGTGGAGAGTTACTTCGAAGGCTCGTACGAGTTTGATGAGCCAACCGTGTTTGTGTCCCGAGGAAAACCTCGCCCCGCGGACGATAAGTACGCTCCGCTTGGAGTCCCGAGCGACCCCGTATGTGTGGTATACGCGGACAAGAAGGGCGGCTTCGGCTCTGGGCGGCCTGTGATCTCAGCTGCTTACAGCGATCGTCCGTTCGAGTGGGAGGATGTGCACGCCCGCAAGCGTGAGATCAAGCACAAGCTGGAGTGTCCCTATTGCGGTGAGGAACTCAAGAAGGTCGAGGTCCCCGATACGCCGTTTACGGAATGGACCAGCGACTACATGTGCGTGTGTTTGTTTGATGAGTGTCCATATTTTCTCTTGGGCTGGGATGCCATGACGGACCAAGGCGGCTCAGGGTCATATCGATTCATGTATGAGCCGGCCATCCAGAACTGCTATATGATACCGGTGATGAACAAGCTGGAACTAAGGGAGTATGTCATCCAAGGCGACTAGGTAGGCACTGAGGCCCTTGAATTCTGCTCAGTGGTTTAGCCCCTTCTCTCTGCCAGCGGGCCTTGGCCGTTTGCACGCGGTCGTCTTGGCAATGGCTGGGATCATGTGTGTTGACTCGGTGTTCCTTCTCACCGTGAGGGTGGCCGGGGCAGTCGGTTTCGAGGCGCTTGCGGGAATCGAGACGGCAATCCCCAGGTTCTTCCAAGTGGCCGTGCTGCTG
This sequence comes from Gemmatimonadota bacterium, assembly GCA_039588935.1. Lineage (GTDB taxonomy): Bacteria > Gemmatimonadota > Gemmatimonadetes > Gemmatimonadales > GWC2-71-9 > JBDGYW01. The sequence continues at coordinate 3,555 of JBDGYW010000364.1, forward strand.
CACACCGCCATCGGGTTGATCCTGACAGGCATAGCATTTGTCTTTTTCGTCCTTCACCTTCGCATTGTCCTGAGAAGGCGTGGTCCCGCGAGTGTGGTCTCCGGCTCGCTGCTGGTGGCGGGAGCGACGACTGTTGTCATCACCGGGCTCTTCATCCTCACCGATGCTGCTAGCCGGGATAATCGCTGGGTGTGGTGGCTGCATGTCTGTGGTGCGGGTCTGGTAGTCGGTGCCTACGTGCGTCATCGATTCTCGAGTATCGCCCGACTCGCTGTCGATGACCTCGTGCGTTTTTCCGGAGTGGTTGTCGCGGCCGGCGCCCTGCTCGTAGCTGCGCAGGCGGCTGCCGTACGAAGCGTTCGTCTCACCCCGGAAGCGTTCTCTGCCATGGAACGAGGCCACGACTCAGGGCCCGGATCGAAAGATCGTACGGAGGTTACCGCCGATGGGGGCGACTTTGCCCCGCTCGGATTTGTGCAGCCGGGAAGTCCCTTCTTCCCGTCTCCGGCAACGACTACATCCGGGTGGTACCTGCCGTCCCGGATTGTCACGCGCTGGGAAGCACCACCCGGTGTAGCGGAAGAAGCAACTCAACTCGGTTTTTCCGTGACGAACCCAATTGGTGCCTCGACCTGTGGGCGCTGTCATCAGGATGTCGTCAAACAGTGGGAGTCGTCGGCGCACCGCTTCGCGTCGATGAACAATCCGTTCTATGAAGCCGCCGTCAACTTGCTGCGGGACAGTTCGACGGTGGGCAACCAGTACGTAGAGGATCACGTGCGCCGTTTCCCCGAGGTGGCCGGTCGCGTTGGTTCGGTCAAGAGTAAGTGGTGCGGCGGGTGTCACGACCCCAGCATCATGCTTGCTGGGGAGATGGATCAGGAATTCGACCGCGTAACGGTCGAAGCTCAGGCCGGACTGACGTGTCTGGCATGCCATCTCATCAATGAGGTGCACGATCGAACGGGCAATGGCAACTACAACATTGCCGACGATCTCGAAGACCAATACCTGTTTCCCAACTCGGCCGACGGTACTGTCGGCGCATTTCTTCATGACGCAGCCCTAAAGGCGAAGCCCACGGCCCATCGGGCGCGGATGATCCAACCCTTCTTCCGTGAAAGTGAGTATTGTGCCACCTGCCACAAGGTGAGTTTGTCACCTGCGATCAACAACTATCGGTGGCTGCGAGGCCAGAACGAGTTCGACGCGTGGGAAGACAGCGGCGTGTCGTTGAACGCATCGCGCACGTTCTATCTCCCTCCGGCCAAGCTGGTGTGCCAGGACTGTCACATGCCCCTCGAGCCCGCTCCCCTCGGTGACGTGGCTGCGAAAAACGGATTGGTCAGGTTCGTGTGCAACTATGTTCGCTGGACGCCCGAAACAGATCTGTACACCACGCTCGACGGTACCACGAAGTCCTACGCAACACCGCAGCAGTATGAGGGTGAGTCCTGTTGGCTATATCGCAACCGTGACGGGCGACGCTTCGACGACGTCACCCGCCAATCGGGGGTGTACAAACCAGACGGCAAATCGCTGGGCGTAGCAGTCGCTGATTTCAATGACGATGGCTGGCCCGACATCGTTGTCGCGAACGACACCGAACACAACTTCCTTTACCTGAATCAAAGTGATGGAACCTTCACCGAGGTTGGGGTGGGGTCCGGGATCGGATATGACGAATACGGGCGGGCCCGAGCCGGAATGGGAATCGACGTAGCCGAAGTGGGTGACGATGGGAACCAGACGATCGTCATAGGGAACTTCGCGCAGGAGCCGCTCTCGTTTTACACAGAGTTGGAAGATGGCCTGTTCCAGGACGTAGCCGGCCAAGCGCGTCTGACCGGGGTGTCGCTCCTGAAGCTCACATTCGGAGTGATCTTCGTCGACCTGGACCTGGACGGCCGGTTGGATCTGGTGACCGCCAACGGTCACATAGAGCCCACGATCAACGAAGTCCAGCAGAACATCGGCTTCGCGCAGGAGCCGCAAGTGTTCCTGAACGCTGGCGATGGGTCGTTTGTGGATGCGGGAGAGTCGGTCGGAGGTGGCTTTGCCAAACCGGTCGTCGGCAGGGGGATCGCCTTCGGTGATATCGATCGGGACGGAGATCCTGACCTGCTGATAACCGTGAATGGTGGCCGACCGATGCTGCTGCGAAACGACTTGCCGACCGAGAGCGCCAACGCGATCGCACTGGAACTCAGGGGGACTGCACCAAACACGGGCGCATTGGGGGCCGTGGTGACGGTCTTCACAGGATCTCGGCAACAGAGACGAATGGTGCGCACAGGGTCTTCCTACCTTTCTCAATCAGATTTTGGGTCGCTCCTGTTCGGACTTGGCCAAGAGGAGTCTGTAGACAGCATCACGGTGAGGTGGCCTATTTCATGGGATCTGTCGAAATTCGAAGGAGTTCCTTCCGGACACAGGTATTCCGTGGTCGAGGGAGCCGATCGACTGCGACCTTTGGGCCAGCTCAACTAGCAGCCTTGCCCCTGTAGAGTCTCTGGCGTTGCCCGCGCCCCTCGTGCATCTTGTTGGCCCATGACACAAAACGGCGAGAACAATGGCCAGGCACCTGTTGACGAGTTGCCCCACTATCCGATAGCCGATGCTGTCTCCAAGGAAGAGCTAGCAGCTGAGGTCGCCGAACTCGACCGCCTGAGTGAGAGCCCGCCAATCGAGCGAGGTTGGGGCTACCTCCGGCTGGGTGGTCCAGGCTTCATCGACGCGGCAACGACGCTCGGGGCGGGTACACTCACCGCATCCATGTTGTCCGGAGCCATGTTCGGCTACAAGACGCTCTGGTTGGTATGGGTGTCGATGGGTCTAGGGGTCTTCATGATGGCGGCGGCGGCCCGGTTCACCTGTATGGGTGTCGATGGGTCTAGGGGTCTTCACGGATCACGGCGGCGGCCCGGAGGGCAGCGGTTCCGTTCAAGTCCGCGCTCGCCGACGCCGCGGTGGGCGACGTGTTGGCGTTCTTGTCGGTGGAGGTGGTGGCGA
>JBDGYW010000365.1:0-6566 GCA_039588935.1 Gemmatimonadota bacterium
AGCCGCGACGCTCATCGGTGTCAGCACCATACCATCTAGGAAAACAACCTGGCCGAGCGGTACCGATCTCACTTCGGAAATCGCCAATACTGGTGGATTCACCTCGACGTCAGCATCTCCCCGTGGTTTGAGCCTCCAAGTGCCGCTACCGGCAACCAGTACTCCGTTGACCGCGACGTCCACGCCGGGAATGAGGTATGGACCAGGATTGAACGTGATATTGCCATCCAAGACAACATCGAGCGCGCCCGATCCATCATCCACAGTGACGATGAAATCGTCTCCCACAGTCGCAGTATCAATGACTCTCGCCGAGTCAATCCGCACGAACCCTGCGTCAAGCGATCCTGAGAATGCTGTGGCCGCATCTGCCGTGCTCGCCGTATCCGGCGCGGGAACCTCGGCGATGGCCAAGACCCGAGGAATCTGACGGTTCAGATCCAACACAGCCTGACCATCACGGGAAGCCAGTGTACCTCTTAGCCGCACGCTGTCCCCAACTGAGAGCAACCCACTGCCCGCCCGCACAGCTCGAAGCGCCCCCGATGAGTCGATCACGTGGAGCGTCGAGTCACCGAACACTGTACCGGCCGTCAGGGCGATTCCGTCCACAAAGGCATTGCTGCCAATTGGCAAAGCAAGCACTTCACTTATTGTCGCAAGCGGAAAGCTTATTGCTACCTGCACGGTCTGCGTGTCGCTTGGAACAACGGTGATCTCTGATGAGTCAATCTGAGCCACAATCGTGCTGTCACCGATCGTTGTTGTATCCACCACAACTTGATATTTCCCTACCGGCACGTTCGAAAGCTCGACCACCCCTAGCTCATCAGACGTAGCACTGACAACCGGTTCGGTCCCGCCGATGTTCACGAGTGAGACGCGGACACCGGAAAGCTCGCTATCTCCCGCACCAGGTTCGCGGTCGGCATCGGCATCGAAGTAGACGAACCCAGCGACGAACCCGGTCGCGTCGATCGACAGCACCCTGTCCGCTCCGGCATTGTCACAGCCTGAGAAGGACAAAACCGCGAGCACCACCGTGGCGACAGCCACGAAGGAACTCAAACGCCACCGCCATTGGACGCTGGATGTAGGATGTTGGATGTTGGACATTCCCGTTCGCACGTTGCTCTCTGCTCTTTGCACGTTACTCTCTTCCCGCTTCCCGCTCCCCGCTCCCCTATCAGTCATAATTCACCCTCAATCCAATCCTCACCGCTCTCCCAACCCCCCGTCGTGCCACCGGATTCCCAAAGTTCCCATTCGCCAACAGGGGTACGGTCACGTCCCCAGTAGCCCCATCGACCGACAGGCTGCCATCTCGATCCACCAGATACACTGCGCGATCGAGGTCGGCCACGTCTGCATCCAGCAAGTTTAAACCGTCAACAACCAGTTCTACCGGATAACGTCCGATGCTCACTGGAGACAGGCTGAGTCGGACATCCAGTGTTTGCAGGCCGGGGCCGCGACAGGAGTTACGCTCGGCGAAAGATCCCACCTGACTACCGAGACACTCCCAACCAGACAGGAGTTCCGTCATTCCGGGAACCTGATCATCCACGTAGGCCGGGTCGTTGCGGGACGACCCGTCGCCATTCGCGTCGACGCCGTGTCGGAACCCCGGCGTGAACGGGAGTCCGGATTCATAGCGGTAGAACCCCGACAGCGACACAGGGCCGACCTCAATCGTTGTCCCAAACGTGAATCTGTGCGGTTGGTCGAAGTCAGAGCGGCCAGCTGCCCAATCCGTCGCCCCAAGGCCCTCGGGAAATGGTGTGATCTGTAGCTCGATGCCACCGAGCCCAGACAGCCAATTGTCCTCGGTGGTAGAACGCGTGTAACCTGCAAACAGGTTCAACACGTCCCCCACTCTGCGCTCTACCCTTGCAGTGAAACCCCAGTAGTCCGAGTAGCCGTCAGTATCCAGCGCGCTCACCATGTCGAAACTATCGAAACGTCGGTTCGATCCCGGTTCCACGGCGAGCAAACCTCCGTACTGCACCAGGTCGCCGTAGATTGACCGACCATACTGATCCTCCGCAACAGATGTCGGCACACGGTTCAAGTCATGCCTACGAACCAGGAAGTCAGTGTGGCGATGCACCCCGGACAGGTGTAACACGGCGAGCGATCCCAAAGACGTGCTGAATCCGATCGACGCCCTGGTCGACCGCGGTGGCCGGAAATCGGGACCTAGTAGCGAGAGGCTTGGCGCAAGCTCTGATGTCATAACCGACGCAGGCGTATTCGGCCACGTTTCCAAGTCACCCAGTCGTCGGCTAACGTCGCCCGATCCGTCATGAAGGATCAGCTCTGAGAACGACGCAGCGTCGAACGCTCCGTGGTGGACCGTGACCGCGCCCCTTACTTGCCACGATCCTCGCTGCCCAACGAAGCCGAACCGAGGACTCAGTTTGACGACCGATCCGGCTGAGTCGACGTTTGAAAGGTCCGTGAGCCTTGCCCATTCCTCGTTGAGCCTCACTTCGTCCTGTGGAATCATATCCACATCGACGCGGAGCCCGCCTGTGACCTCCAGTCCGGGAAACGGCGTCCAGATATCCTGGAAGAATCCACCGATCTCGAATGGCGCAAAACTCGCTTCCGGATACGTACCCATCGCTTGGACATAGGAGCCGGCGAGCCCAGCAAACTCATCAACACCGCCGAAAACGAAGTGCCCCGCCCTCCCGATACTGGAAGCGTACGTGAGTGACGCCAGCGTAGCCCCGCCACCGAGCTTAATGCTGTGGCGCCTGGTGCGTATGTGCAGCGTCTCGCTGGCTCGAATTGAGAACCGGTCGAAGGCGCCAGGAAGGACAGGATCAACGCCGAGACCCACGGGACCATCGGCGAACACAGTGTGTGCCAGGTCTGTCGTAGTGAAGTCTCGGTTGCTGAATTCAGCGCCAATACGCAGCTCGAGCGCCAGTGTGGGAGATAACGACGTGGTGAGAGTGGCTGCCCCTGAAATGTCAGTGCCGTCGACCCTCCCCCCGAGGATCGGGGTCCGCAGTGCGCCGAGGTTTGGGTCTACGCCTTGGATGCTGGCACCGTTGGCACGAATCATAAGGGCTGTCCGCGATCCGAACCGCCAGTCCAACCGGCCAAACACGGAAGCAACATCCATCGCTGATTGTCGTGACAACAGGTAGGGTGCGAGATCGGTACCGAACGAATCTGCTGCGACGCTCACCAATGCCTCGTCAATGGCTGTCTCCACCCAGCCGCGTGGTTGGGGAATCTCGAGACGGCGCACTTCAGCACCCAGCACAAAATACGCGGTGTCCCGAACCACTGGTCCACTCGCCAACACACCTCCACGCACCGACGTGTGCAAGACATTCTGTGGGTCGAAGTGATCTGAACTCGCTAGGGCGTCTCCGTTCCAATCCCCGAACGCTCGCACCTCGAACTGACCAGTGCCCCGCCTCGTGAAGCCTACCAGCCTCGGCGCGGCGAAACCGGCGTATTCGACATCGACTCCCCCACCGAGCATTTCGAGGCCGTCGAACGCTGAGACCGCAAACGGAGCCGTGGGCAAGATGGTCTGTGGCAACCCTGGGTGCTGCGCTCCTTCATATGCCACGCCGTCCACCACCACACCAGCGAAGCGGCCCGGCAGCCCCTCGCTCGCAAGCGAAGCACTTGAGGAACTCGAAAAACGTCCCAATTCGGCAATCTCCCTGCTCACGTGCGGCAGGCGATTGAGCTCGAGATCCGCAAATCTGGGAGCGCCGTCAGTTCCGGCCGATGCCCCACCCCTGGCACCCCAACGCACGACATGCACATTCGTCACCGGTGGTGCCGCCGGCGATAGCTCTATGGGAATCCGGACGCGCGACCCCGATCCGATGACGATCCCCTCCACTCGCATTGGCTGTTCACCCAGGCGTTCCGCAACTAACTCGTAGGTACCTGGCGCCAGTAAGCCGAACTCGAATTGTCCGCTCCGTCCAGTTTCCAACTCTTGGGGCGCTCCGGTGCCTTCGGCAGTGAGCGTTACGTGAACCCGCGAAAGTGGCTGACCTGATTCATCAAGCACATTGCCGGATATGGAGCCTGCCACGATACTCTGGGCGTTGACGCCGACGGCAACAGCAGCCATTAACCCAATCGCGATCGTAAGACTATGCGCTGTTTTGCGATTCAAATGTTCCTCGGTGTTCAAGATCTCATACAACTGCGGATCGCGTTCCGAACGCGAAACCTAGTAGTTCGTACACCCGATGTGCAGCCGTATCATACAGGTGCCGCCGAGCGCAAGTGCAAAGACGGCACCTTCATGTCGGTACCGGATTGTCCGAATAACCGTCGTCTCAAGTGAATACAGGACAACAAGATACAGGATCACTCATGGTTCCTCGCATCCAGTGAAACTTCCACTCAGCATCCACTATTGCAGCGATGCTACACTATGGTGCGCTAAGACTGCTGTGAACCGTCAGCGGGATTGGGATTGTGTTATGCTCGATACCCCGGAGACTGAGAGCCGCAACTTGCGGTTTTTCCTCTGTGCGTCCGCACATGACTATTCCGAACTGCGGGAGTTATTGACGGGTCTTCTGAACAACAACGCTCCTAGGCTGATCTCCATGCTGAGACACGATGGCTGTGTACTGAAACACAGCCTCATCAGTGCCTTCAATGAGTTCACGCCAGACTGTGTGCCCGAGCAGTGCTGAATGTCCTGCGCAACACGTGGCGAGTTAGGCCGCAGGGGCTAGTTCCGAGAGTGCGGAGTCTAGAGGGTCGCAGTGAGGAGTGCGGTGGAAGGTGGTACGACGACAGGCGTTTGAAAAAGTTGTGCTCTACACTGAACAAGACCAAGAATGGTGATGAACTCCGAGATTGCGAGAACTTGTGTAGTTTCATGATCGCGTGAATTGGCCTTCTGTGATGATCGAGACTGTGCAGCACGCAGAAGATGCAACGCCTACAGACAGGAAACCGCACGCAAGATGTGTCGAATGAATTGGTGACCTAAGTGAGCTTCGAACAACTAGATGATGGTACAGCCGTGAATCCGCAACTCGGCGTTCCAAAGGCCAGCTGGGCGGGGCCGCCAGGCAGGGTGGAGTTGGCGACCACCGAAGTCCACGTGTGGTCTGCGTTCCTTGATCTTCCGGCATCGGAATTGGAGCGGATCAAGGTGAAGCTCTCAGTTGATGAGCGTGAACGAGCCGGTCGGTTTCGATTCCCAGCACACGCCCAGCGATTTATTGCGCGTCGGGCAGTGTTGCGTGAGATCCTCGGCAGTTATGTCGGCCAGGAACCGGGGAGCCTGCGATTTCACCAGGGAAAAAACGGAAAACCAACGTTGGTTTGGTCCGAGCAGGATTCAGCGATCCGGTTCAGCGTGTCCCACTCAGGTCCGCTTGGTCTATTCGCGGTCTCATGGCGAGAGCACATGGGTGTCGATGTCGAACGGATCCGCCAACTTCCCGATATCGGCGAACTAGCATGCCGCTTCTTCACAGAACGGGAGTATAAGGAATACCAGTCGCTGCCCGTGAGCGACCGTGTTGAGGGTTTCTTCACCTGCTGGACGCGGAAGGAAGCCTATTTGAAGGCAACCGGTGAAGGGCTCTATCGAGAACCAGATTCTTTTGAGGTGTCGCTGGTGCCTGGTCACCGTCCTCGAATGTGCAGCATCGATGGTGACGATAACGCGGCCAAACGGTGGACTCTGTTCCATCTTGTGCCTTCCCCGGGCTTTGCGGGAGCACTTGCGATTCAAACCGATCGACTCAAGCTTCAGTGTTGGCATTGGACGGGAAACACACCTGCATGACGGGGTTCCAACCGAACTCGCGTGGTCTGCAGAGGTAGTGGATTGCATAGTGCGTAATGTGTTGCATTCATGCTACAGGCCCGCCGCCGCGAACTCTTGCACATTTCACGGGCGCTGTATGTGATTGAATAGCATAAGGTTATACAATCACACCAAAGTTCTCATCAATGAGCTTGATGTTTGCATTTCCATGCACGAATACAGGAACAGACTTCAGACAACTGGTTAGCGGAGCTGTAATGTTTTCGAACAACAACCCATCAGCACCTCACACAGAGGACTCCTCTCAGGTGAACGAACGGACGGCACCAGATACATGGAATTGCACACAAGTTGACTATCCCACTGAGGTCCGCGTTCACGAGTTGATTGACGAACAGGCTGCGCGGGCGCCCAACGCGGTCGCTCTTGCATATGACGGCGAGCAGGTGAGCTACGGCGATCTAGTTCGTCGTGCGAACCAGCTCGCAAATCGACTCGGCAGGCTGGGAGTCGGGCCGGATAGCATAGTGGGCGTTTGCCTGGAACGGTCGGTGGAATTGGTGGTTGGGCTGTTGGGGATTCTGAAGGCGGGTGGGGCCTACCTGCCTCTCGATCCAGAGTATCCCAGTGACCGTTTGGCATTCATGCTGAATGATGCGCAGGTACCTGTGCTGTTGACGCATACGGCTCTATTAGGGAGGCTGTCAGAATGCACTGCGGAATTGATCTGCCTGGACCGAGATTGGGAACAGGTTGTATCTGAAAGCTCAGACGAACGACCTGA
>JBDGYW010000366.1:0-6554 GCA_039588935.1 Gemmatimonadota bacterium
ACGCCAAACACGCCGTTCGACGTCATACCCAGTGCCGTGAGCTTGCGGAGATACGCGTCCACCGGTATGAGCCACGGCCGGGCGGTTTCGTCTTCCAACTGCTGTCGGTCTTGGGCGGCCATCTGCCAGTAAACGAAGTACTCGTGGGGCTGCCCCAAGACCTCCGTGCCGCTCAGCGCTTCGCAGAGCACATTGCTCCCGCAACGCTGCGACGCGCAGATTACGTACGCGACCGTAGGTTTCGGGTGGATGCGACACGGTTCCGTAACCGTGTGAGTGGGCAGCTCAGTATGGTCGGCTGCCGCCGCCGCCCCGGCGTCATTGGGGCCCATCAGACCTTACACATGTCGCGCGTTGGCGATCCCACGGCGTAATTCCCTTGCTGGTCGGCCACATAGTAGAATCCATCGAAGTCGTCTTCGAGGAACGTCTTCATTTCCCGATATCGATCCCGCAGAACGTTGCTGTCGACCGATTCGCTCTTCCAAAATGCCAGTCCATCCACATCCTCCGATCCGAGCATCTCGAACGTTCCGGGCCGCTTGGTCGCATACCAATCCGTCATATAGAAACAGTTCACGATGAGACTGGACAGCATAGCTGCGTTGTCTCTCAACCACTGCATGGTCATCGCGAAGTCTGCTTCGGTTTCCGCCGGATAACCATATATCAGAAACACACCCGTCTTGATTCCTGCCTCCGAGAAGTTTTGCAGAATGGTGTCGACAATCTCTGGAGTCTGAGCCTTTCCCATGTGCTTGCGTATAGACGGCGAGAAGCTCTCTACGCCGAACTGAATTCTCCCGAGGCCAGCTTCGTGCAGCAGCTTCGGGAGAGCCTTGGTGGCAACGACCTTGTCGTGCCGGGCGTTGTTGATCTCCCAATAGAACGGTTGTGTGTGTCCGATTAGCAGCTCGGCGAGTTTCTCGATCTCTGGCAAGGATTGTCGAGTCAGTGGGTCATCATCTACGATGGTGAACCGATCCACCCCATAGCGGTCGACCTGATGCAGGATCTCTGCAAAGACGTTTTCCGCCGAGCGCCACCGATACCCCTTGAAGTATTCGTATCGTCCGCAATAGCTGCAGTTTCGCGTACAACCCCTGGAGAAGTAGATCGGGATTCCCTCCCAGAATCCTTGCTCGTCTCTAAACCGGTCGAAACGCGGGTTGTCTCCGAAATCGGGGAACGGCAGGGCATCGAGATCCTCAATTCGACTGCTGTAGCCGCTCAGAATATTCCCTTCGCCAATGGCGTCGCAGCGGTAGACGCCGGCGATATCGGTACAAGCCTCTCCCGTTTCGAGCGCCGCATAGAGCGCCACAATCTTTTCCTCACCTTCTCCTTGTACCAAGTAATCCATGTGGTCCTTGTGGAATAACAGGCCGTTGGCATACAGCATGGTGGGATTGGGGTGTATGTCCGGTCCACCGCCAATCAGTATGAGACCAGGATTACGCTGCTTCAACGCGCTTGCCACCTGGGCGGTACTCTTTCTGTTTGAGATGACACACGAGAAGCCGACTACATCCGGCTCGTACGACTCAATTCGCTCTACTATCGGTGTTATATCGCTGAACGTGACTCGCCGTGCTCTTTCCGCGGTGACCATGCTGGGTGCAAAGTCATCAACGGTAACAAACTCCAGCAGATTCTCACAATGATAACCCTGCGCATGCAGCACAGCGTTGATGTATGCGGTACCCATCGGGGGCACCGCCATGGGAAACTCGATGAGGGTAACCAGTACGGTCCTCATGACGTCAGTCCTTCCTCGCGCTGTGCCCCATTTACAGGGGCCGTGCAATCACAGCTTGCGGCGCCCACGGTCATTCGCTCAGCACATATTCCTCACGGATTGCCAGGTCATGGCGAAACTGCTGTGACCATTCGTCATTGAGCGCGTCGCTCTGCTTCCTCATGAACCGCCTCTCAGGGAGCATAGTCTCGGGCATCGGAGTCTGAAGAAAATCCATGATGTCACGGATGGTCTGCGTGTACGCCTGCACAAAATCCTCATAGACCACACGGAAGATCTTTAGATCCGAGTCACACAAGAATGTGTTCCATTCCTGCTCTTGCTCCACAACCGCGCGATGGAGCGCGTGAATCTGGTCAAAATCGTAGGTCAGAGGCGTGTCGTCGCCGCTCCGCAACTGTGCATTGAGCCTCTCGATATTCCGGTTTTTGAAGTATGTGGCATGCTGTTCGAGGACCTGCTGGTCGACGTCAAACCATTGCCGTGACTGAATGGCTCGGGCCAATGAGACAGCCTGCCGCACCTTGTCACGGCGGATCATCTGGATGTAATGGAGATTCGGCCAGAGCGCGGGGAAGATGGCGGTCGCCTCCAGGTCTCGGAATGGACGAAGTGCCCGGAGGTTGTCAATGATGACTTCGAGGTGTTCCCACATGATCTTCACACCGAACACACCGTTCGGGGTCGTGCCGGCGCGCGCGAGCTTCTGCAGAAACGCATCCGTCGGGAGCAGCCATGGCTGTACGAAGTCGCTAGAGAGGCGAGCCGGCTCATGTGCTGCCCAGTGCCAGTAGAGGAAATACTCATCCGGGTGACCGGCCAGTTCGGTATTCCACAACGCCTCGCACAGGAGGTTACTCCCGCTGCGAGCCGAGGCGCAGATTACATATGACGTCTCCGGCTTCAGACCAGCAATTACACTGTCGATTGCGTGCTCCATGTAACTCATTCAACAACCTCCTGCTCTGCCCAACTCCGGAGTATCAGTGCACTACGGCCGCTCCCAGCGATGTGGTATGCGAGTCACGCCCATTTCCTTGGTGCCTTGCCGTACCCTGAAATTCACAGCGGCCTTCCGGATATCATATGTGTGGACCCCGGCACCATCGATCAAGTACACATCTATGCTGTACTCGCCGGCCAACAGGGGAAGGTGGTCAACCACGAAATTGACACCATATTTCGATCCCCCCATCGCGTGCAACGCGCCGCGACCCATCTCGGTGCTCACGCCGTAGCACCATACGCCGTCATTGCGTTCGATCTTTACGGCCACATGCGCGTCTCCCCGAGCCTTTGCCTCCAGGGACGCGACAATCCGCAGCACGACGGTGCCCCCAGTCTCGACTATGTCGTCGTGACATCCGCCGTCGAGCGCCACTTCACTGAGGTAGCTCTCGCCTTTGCTTGCGTCGGATCCAGCAGCTTCCCCACCAGCAGCTTCTTCCTTGGCATTCGCATCGCGGGTGCGGACATAGTCCTGGTAGCGCTCGGTGACTTCAATCGTGGGGCCGAGCATCACCGGTCGTCCGTTCTTCAGCCACAGGCATTGTTCTGTCACTTGCCTGACGACGTACAGGCTGTGGGAACAGAACACCATGGTATTCCCCTGCAACCGGAATTCGTTCATCCGATCCATACATTTCTTCTGAAAGTGCTGGTCACCTACCGATAGCGCTTCGTCAACCACCAAGATGTCCGGATCGACGGAGGTGGCTACGGAAAACGCCAGCCGAACGTACATGCCTGACGAGTAAGTCTTTACCGGACGGTCGATGAAATCGCCCAGCTCCGAGAAGGCGACGATGTCCGGCAGTCGTCGCTCCGTTTCGGCAGGCGACAGGCCAAGAACTGCGCACCCGATCCGTACGTTGTCTTCCCCCGACAAATCGGGGTGAAAACCGGATCCCAGCTCCAAGATCGCTGAAACTCGACCATACCGCTCCAAACGCCCACTCGTTGCCTTCATCGTACCTGCAAGCAACTGCAGCAGCGTCGTCTTTCCAGCCCCATTCTCACCCACCACACCCAAGGACCCGCTTCGGCCAAGGGTGAAGTCCACACCCTTCAGCGCCCAGAATGTCTCGTGGTATGGCCGCCGGAGCAGCAGCTCCTTTAGACTATCGACCGGTTTGGCGTACAGCCGGTAGGCCTTGCCAAGATCCTCGACGCGAAGACTGATCATAGGAAGTCCTTGGCGCGCTCGACCGTCTTCCGGAAAAAGACGAGTCCAAGCACTGACACCGCGGCGCACCACATCAGAACGTAGGGCAGCATCGGCAGGGGGCTCTGCGCTTCCAGGAGAACGGCGCGGTATGCACTGACCAGGTGATACAGCGGGTTGATCTGGAGCGCCCAGGTCAACCCGTCCGGAACCAACTCCACCGGATAAAAAATTGGGGTCAAAAACATCCACGCCGTGAACAGAATACCCAAGGACTGACCGATATCGGTAAAGAACACATTGAGCACACTGACCAACCAGGCGAGCCCCATCGTGAAAACCACACGCAGGAGCACGAGCAACGGCAGCAACACGATCCAGCCAGAGAGCCGCACGTCCATTAGGACAGTCAGCCCGATGAGCAGGGTCAGACCAATGATCTCACTGATCGTTGCGCTTACAACACTCACAGCCGGTAGGACCTCGGCGGGGAAAAGTACCTTGTCGAGCAAGCTACGGTTTTCACTCAGACTTGTGCTTGCCCGCTGAACTCCCTCTGACAATGCGAGAAACGGAAACATCGCGCTTGTGAGATAGAGTGCAAATTCCCCGGTGTTACCACCGGCGCGAAATTTCACCTGGAGGATGACGGAGAACACAAACGTATAGAGAAGCAGCAGGATCAACGGTTGGAGCACCGTCCAACCGAATCCCACGATGGTCTGCGCATAGCGGGTCTTCAAGTCGCGGCGCACCAGCGCCAGCAGCGGATAACCGTAAAGATGTGCGACGATTGCGGCGCTGTCTCGTCCGCGACGGAGACGCTCCACAACTGACCACCCAGAACGCTGCTGAAGGCTCACTTCGTCGTGCCCTGCCGAGCCCTCCAGATGGCCATGTTGGGCATCGGGGTGTTGCTTCGGTTGGAGCGTCGCCGACCCGTCAACGGGCATCAGTTGAGACCCTCCTTCTCCATTGCCGATAAGCGACTCACCACATCGGAATGGGAAGTTTCATAGAGTTGCTCGGCGATGATGCGATGGCCGATTTTGCTCGGGTGGGCACCGTCGATGGTGAGGTATCTGCTAAAGATCCCCGTAATGGCGCGGCCCGCATCGGTGAGCCAGCCATCGATTGCTTCCTTCTCCGCTCCGTACTCTTCGCCCGCCACTATCTGCGGTTCCGCGGCAGCGAAGTTTTCCCACGTCGGTATAAAGACGACATCCCCAGCCTCGGCCGACCGGGCCAGAATCCGCCGATACGTCTCCTCGAAAATCCCAATCCCAATGACCACCACCATCGCACTGTCGGCCTGGATCCAGGCAAGTAAGCGTTCGATGTTTTCCCCGTATTCCAGCGGCGTCGACCGACGCTGCAGATACGAATACTCGCCCTCAAAATCGTCGGCGTCACGTTGCCTGGCATACTTCCATTCTTGCATGGTTCTCGCCGCGAATTGGAACATCTTCACGGTGTTCCATCTGACGTCGCTGTACGCCACGAGTGAGAGTTCGCTCTCTTCACCGGGCAAGGCATACAAGAGGCGGTCCCTGAACCTCGTGCCTTCCTTTGCGAGCGGAGCGCGATCATTCGAACCGTACGACACGGTGAGGAGATCGGCTTGCCAGTCCTTCACATAGGTCTTGTATGAGATCAGTCCCTGATACGACGAGTGTCCCCACACTCCTGCATCGATGACCTCGACCGCCAGCCCGGCCTCTCGAAGGTCATGCTCCAGTAGCCTACCAAAGAGCCGGCAGTAGGTTTCTTCGAGCGCGACACCCTGCCCCATCGTGTGACTATCGCCCATGCACACGATTCTGAACGTGTTCGGCAACTTGGCAATCGAGAACTCCGGACCACGCCAGCCGAGCGAGTTAGTGCACAGCTCCCATCCGGGCGTGCCCGAATTGTAGCTCGCGGTGTCGTGTAACCCGTAGCGATACTCCGTACAGGTGTCACTCGGCAGGCGGAAGCCGATACCGGGCTGAGGCTGCGAACTTCGCGATATATCGACCGCGTTCGATGCTCTGACCGCTCGTCGTGTCGGCATGCTCCACACTACCGCGCTCGCACCTTCGATGGAGCCCAAGACGAGCAGCACCGCAAGAGCTGAGAACCCGGCGTATTTGACCTTGGTGAAGGCCGCTGTGGACGTCATATCGTGGTGTCGTTGGTTTTCTTGTGTTGACGAGCGCGCCCGCAAACGCTTCAACAGATTACAGATCGCTCAAAGACTTTATTGGTTGGATAAGGGGCAAGAACTATACCACCAGCGGTCTGGAGCCGGCGTGTTGTGTAGGACGGGGAGGGTGCGGGTTGAGGGTGGCTACGCGCCATCGCTGCCGGCAAGAGCGGCAGTAGAGCCAGGAGCAGAACGACGACACCGGAGACCATCAGTCCGCCCGAGTAGCCGGAGGTCACCTTCGACATGCCGAGCGGGACCGTAGCCTCGACGTACGAAACTTCAAGAACGCAGGCCGGACGTGGGAGAAGAAAGGCAAGCTCCTGGAGGTTCTCACCCATGATTTTCCCCACCTCGGGATCGGCAAGGCCATTCCCTATGGGTGCCCAGAAAGAAAGGGCAGGCATGTCGCGCGAACGCAACAGCGAATGTCGGCAAGATCGTTG
>JBDGYW010000367.1:0-6546 GCA_039588935.1 Gemmatimonadota bacterium
AACGCCCTTCAGAGGCGATCCCGGCTGCCGCTATTAATCGCGGCCGACCTGGAGTGGGGCTCTGCGATGCGTTTCGTTGGTGGTACGGCGTTCCCAATGGCCATGGGGATCGGCGCAACGGATCGCGAACTGGATGCCTACGAGCTCGGCCGAATAACGGCTCTCGAGGGGCGCGCCGTCGGGGTCCACATGACGTACGCCCCCGTGGCGGACGGCAACAACAACCCCGACAACCCAATCATCAACACCCGTTCGTTTGGTGAAGACCCAGAGTCAGCGTCCAAACTGATCGCGGCATACATTCGTGGCGCCAATGAACATGGAATGTTCACCACCGCCAAGCACTTCCCCGGACACGGTGATACCGAAAGTGATTCCCACATCGCCCTGCCTGTCGTCTCAGCGTGCTGGGAACGTCTGGACACACTCGAACTCGTACCTTTCCGTGCGGCCATCGAGGCTGGGGTAACGGCGGTGATGACGGCTCATATCGCCCTCCCCTGTATCGACGGTGCGGACCCACCACCAGCCACGTTGTCTGCAGCGGTAATGACCGGAATCCTGCGTGACTCGCTCGGGTTTGAAGGTGTCGTTGTGACTGATGCACTCACCATGGGCGCGATCGTCAGCAAGTACGGTGTCGGTGAGACCGTTGTCAAAGCGTTTCTTGCGGGGAGTGACCTCCTGCTGATCCCAGCAGATCCGGCAGAGGCCATCAATGCCATGGCGGCGGCTGTTGAATCTGGGCGCATCTCCCCAGAACGCTTGGACCTTTCCGTGAGGAGAATGCTGACGCTCAAGGAAGAGGCCGGTCTGTTCCAGCATCGGACGGTGCCTCTGGACAGCATACCTGCCAGGATTGGACTACGCGACTTTCAGGATGCCGCCGACGATATCGCCGCTCGATCTCTCACATTGGTACAGGCAGGCCCGGTCGAGGATTTCCGACAAGTTCGAGGTCGCACCGCGATCATTACGTATGCGGAAGAGACCAATTTGGTAGTCGGCAATACATTAATACGCGAACTCACAGCGCTCGGCGACACCGTCAATCCGTTTCGTCTTTATCCCGCATCGGGACCTGTGTCATACGATTCAGCACGGGCGGTGATTGCCGACAATCCGCGCGTGGTATTTGCGGCAGGCGTCCGGTTCATTGCCGGCCGAGGGCATATCCAGTTCCCAGATTCACTCGCGTCGCTGATACAGGAAACCCAGCACAAACGCCCGACTATGCTCGTATCGCTGGGCAGTCCATACCTACTCAGCCAACTGACCGATTTCTCGGCTGGGTATCTTCTGGCTTGGGCCGACTTTGACGCAACAGAAAGGGCCGCGGCTCTGGCGCTCGCAGGCGAGGCTCCGATAGAAGGGCGGCTTCCGATTACCCTATCGGATGAATACCCGCGGGGCTTTGGGATCTTGCTGCCACAACCTTGAGGTTGGCTTGAAGCGAATTGCGACCGCCGTGGCCAGACCCGCAAGCCTTGTCTCCATCGGAATTGCTGCCCTTCTTTCTGGCTGCTCCCAGCCGGCGAGCCGGTCGCCGTGTGCTCCCTCCGCGTCCAGCGTCAAAGGAGGATTCGACGCTGTGGAGAAGCTCCTCCAATCGTGCGTGGAACGCGGAGCATTTCCGGGCGCGGTTCTGACCGTCGGCTCTCGCGACACGATTCTCTACAGCTTGCCCGTCGGGCACTACGGCGATGCTGACCCGCGGCCTGTCACCGACAGCACGGTTTACGATCTTGCGAGTCTGACCAAGGTAATCGGACTAACAACGGCGGCGCTTCTCTTGGTGTCTGAAGGAAGTCTCGAACTCGACCAACCTCTCTCCAGCTTCTTCCCGGAGTTCAACGAGATGCCCAACGGGAAGGTCACAATCCGACACCTGCTGACTCACACATCCGGCCTGCCCACCTGGCGACCGCTGCACCTCGAAACCGAGTCGCGTGAGGAAGCACTGGATTCAGTTCTTGCGGCAACATTGGAGAATACACCCGGCACCACCTATGCCTACTCCGACTTCGGTGCGATCACCTTGGGTCTCGTGGTTGAACGTGTGACAGGCTTGGGTCTGGATGCTTTTCTCGAACAGCGCGTCTTCGGCCCCCTCGGCATGGAATGGACCAGGTATCTCCCCCCGCCCCACTGGCGAGAACGCATCGCGCCTACCGAAGATGATCCGTGGCGTGGCCGAGTTTTGAGGGGGGAGGTGCATGACGAAAACGCCGCGAGGTTAAGGGGTGTAGCGGGTCACGCCGGGCTGTTCAGTACTGCTCCAGACCTAGCCCGGTTCGCACAGTGGATACTCAACTCTTTCCACGGTAGTGTCGCTTCACTGGGCGGCGTCCCCGTCGACCATGAGACGGTTCGGAACTTTGTCACGAGACAGCCTGGCCCCGAGGGTTCGACGCGAGCGCTCGGGTGGGATACTCCCTCCGCCGAAGGAAGCTCGGCCGGCACCATGCTCTCGCGAAACAGTTTCGGTCACACCGGCTTCACCGGCACAAGCATATGGATCGACCCTGAGCGGGATCTCTTTTTGATCCTCCTGACAAATCGTGTTCATCCAACGCGCGAAAACAGTGCGATGGGCTGGGTCCGTCCCCAGGTCGCCGATGCCATTGTGAGGGCGGTTGAGGGGCGGTAGGACGGAAAGACGAGCTCGACCTTGCCGTCAAAATCCCATAAATACAATTACGTGCACGTAAACTCCTGTACACCAATGAGTTATGTTGTGTCAGCGTTGACAGGTGAGCCGGTGCTTTCTATGTTGCAGCGCTTGAACGGAGGAAAAGCGTGAGCACCATTCAGAAACCTGAGACAATCGCAAGACTTGCACTCACCGATTCGGCGATCGATCAGGTCAGACAATTCATGGTGCAGGAACAGGTTGCAATCGACACGGCAGGTTTGCGCGTGTCAGCCACGCCGGGCGGATGCTCGGGATTCAGATACTGGTTGAACATCGAAGAACACGCCCTCCCCGACGATCACGTCGTCGAGCAGGACGGGCTGCGCATCTTCCTAGATGCATCGAGTGCCAGGCATCTGAGTGGAGCCGAAATCGACTTCGTAACCACCGTCGATGCATCGGGCTTCAAGGTTCAGAACCCGAACGAACCGAGCAACTGCGGCTGCGATTGCGGCGAAGAATGTCCTGCCTGACCCCCTCCAACAGCTCAGTGGGTAACGGGGGGCCTGCAGCACCAGCAGGCCCCTCGGCACATGCGGGCGGGCCTGCCTTCTGACTGCAATAGACCTGGTCGTGATGACTGCGTATTTCACAGCAGTCCTCGCCATCGGTGGTTACTTCACGCGCCAGCAAAAAGACGCCGCCGACTACTTCCTGGGCGGTCATTCGCTGCCTTGGTGGGTGGTAATGCTATCCATAGTCGCTACCGAAACATCCGCCCTCACGGTGATATCCATACCCGGCGTAGGCGCCCGCGGCGACCTGACCTTCCTTCAGCTCCCACTGGGTTACCTGGTCGGAAGGATCGGTGTGGCACTATGGCTCCTTCCCGGGTACTTCCGAGGAAAGCAGGAAACGGCGTATGCTCGACTCGAGACCCGGTTCGGTGCACCGACACGAAAAGTCGCTTCGGCTGTGTTCATGTGTATTAGGGCTCTCGGAGACAGTGTCCGTGTATTCGCCACAGCCATCCCACTGCACATCGTGACCGACCTATCAATATTCTGGTGTGTGGTGATTGTCGCGGCAGCAACACTTGCGTACACATGGGCCGGCGGCATCAAGGCCGTTATCTGGGTTGATGCCATGCAGATGGCACTATATGTGGTTGCAGGCGCCGCGGCGATTGCCGTCGCGGCCAACATAGCCGGTGGGTTCGGGACGACGCTGAGCGCTGCGTTTGCGGAGGGGAAGCTCAGGGTTATCGACTGGCAGCTTTCGTTCTCCCAGACCTATACGTTCGCGGGTGGCGTCATCGGCGGCGCTCTTCTATCGGCCGCCTCCCACGGTACGGATCACTTGATCGTTCAGCGTCTGCTAGCCACCCGAGCACTCGGAGATGCGCGTCGCGCACTCATTGGCTCGGGAATCCTGGTGATCGCTCAGTTCGCGGTCTTTCTCCTGGTTGGGACCTTTCTATGGGCCGCCGGTGCCGACGACGGCGCGTTGGCCGGAGATGAGATCTTTGCGTCATTCGTTGTCGATCAACTCCCTGCTGGCCTCTCCGGCCTGGTGATTGCCGGGATCTTTGCAGCCGCCATGAGCACGGTCAGCTCTTCATTGAACTCACTGGCCTCGGCCGCGACACATGACTTCTATGCACCACTGACCGGGAGGAGAGACGCGCGGCACCTACTCAAAGTTGGCCGTTGGGCGACGGTGGGTTGGGCACTTATCCTCGTTGCGGGCGCCCTGTCATTCGGATCACCCGAACAGCCTGTCGTCGAACTTGCTCTGTCTATCACCTCGATCACGTACGGCGGCCTACTTGGCGTATTCATTCTCGGTGGAGTGTCAGACCGCGCACGGCAGGTAGATGCGATCACGGCCATTCTCGTCGCGACAACGACGATGCTGATCATCGTTTTCGGGAAACCTGGCCCGTTTGCAGACCTGGCTTGGCCCTGGTATGTGCCGCTGGGAACACTGATCGCCGTTGGCAGCGGATGTTTAACATCCAGGAACGCTGCCGGGGTAGGCGACTCTTGAGTCAGTTGGTGGGCGTTGACGTCGGAGCATCCCATATTGAAGCTGCGGCGGCAACGGAGGAAGCGAGCCCAATATCTCGCGTTCGACGTCCTGGCGTCGTTGTCAAACCTGGACAGGTCGCACCGGCCGCCAAGGCAATTTCCACGACTATCGACGCGGTCTTTCGGCAGAGCCGCTCAAGTACCTCTCCAGACTGCATCGTGGTGGGAGCTGCTGGGACACACAATGAGGCTCTGAGATCTGAGCTGGAGAACATGCTCCAACGTTCCTTTCCTAGCGCGCTGATCCGCGTTACCACCGATGGCGCGATTGCCCTCGAGGCTGCATTTGGCGACAAACCTGGCATCGTCGTATGCTCCGGATCTGGATCGATCGCATATGCGAGAACCCCGGACGGTGAGATTCGCAGAGTCGGTGGATTGGGCCCTGAGCTTGCCGACGAAGGTAGCGGCTATGCCATCGGGCGGGCTGGTCTCCGGGTAGCCGCTCGAGCGGCTGACGGACGCTCTCCAACCACCTCCCTCGCAGTCTCGATTCCGACCGCAGTCGGCGTCAAGAATCTAGATCAACTGATCGACTGGGCCTGGGAAGCCGATCGCCCTGCCGTGGCGGCTCTGGCACGATCGGTATGCCGAGAGGCTTTGTCTGGGGATGACGCGGCGCGGGCAATAGTCATTACTGCAGCCAATGACTTGGGCCAACTCGTGATGGCGCTGGCTCGCCTTTTCGGTGAACTAGGGACCCTCCAGGTCGCGGTCAGTGGCGGAATCCTCGGTCCTGAGTCGCCGGTGAAAGAAGAGCTTGTCACGTACCTGAGAGATCAGCTTTCTTACGCAACTGTAGTCGAGGGAACCGTAGATCCCGTGTTGGGGGCTCTGTCAATGGCGAGTCGTCTGACGACACGTTGATAGTGTTACGAGAGCTTCAGTTAGGGCGTGATCCAGGCGTCGTAGTAGGAAGCTATTGGCGTGCCTTCCGCATCTCGCGCGGGATAGAACCGGAATTGCCGCATCCTGTCATGAAACTCCCGCCGGTAGGAGGAATCGGGAATGCGCGGCTCGACCTCGATACGGGTGACACGGCCACGCTCATTGATCCAGAAACGCACCTTGAACTCCCGACCCTTTACGGACGGCGGCGCGTCCGGCGGCAGCAGCATCTGCCGAGACCTGGGAGCAAAGCCCCCCCCTCCGTCCCCCCCGGTACCCGGCCCCATACCACTGCCGACACCAGTGCCTTGCCCCGACCCAACCCCACCGCCACTCCCGGTCCCCGCTCCGGAACCACCACCCGAACCGGGACCACGCCCAATTGCCTGGGCGGAAACCACCGGGCCGGTTGGCTGCAAAATCCTGATCTGTCGTGTTTCTGGGGGAATCTCCCTGAGATCCAGCCTGGGAATCGGCAGTTCAACTGCCGGGGTTTGGTCTTGCTCTGCCCGAGCCGGAGACGACGAAGTTACATATGGCACAAGCTCCAGATACCTTACTTGGGACCCACCACCTCCGCCTCCACCACCCTCCGGACCGAGTCCGCCCGCCGCGCGGAACTCACCCTCAGCGACCTGCCTACCCATCCAGACTACCAGAAAGACCAGCAAGCCATGAAAGGCCAGCGAGGTCGCTGTTCCCCCCAGGGCGGATTGGCGGCTCCGTGGCAGCCGGAGTTTCGGGATTTGGGGCTGGCGAGACATACTAGTCTATAATACACCAAACGGGCGCGAGAGCCCCATTGTTTCGGCCCCCGCGCCCGCCTTTCCTGACCGGTCCGTCAGACCTCAGCCATCTCCTTCTGTTGCTTCTTCTTTCGGCGTGAGTCCTATGACCTGGACACCAGCTCCTCTGGCGATGTCCATAACGTCC
>JBDGYW010000368.1:0-6536 GCA_039588935.1 Gemmatimonadota bacterium
ACGGCCATGTTCTCGGTGGTGGATGGTGTTCTTCTGCGAAGCGTCCCCTTCAGAGAACCCGGCCAGTTGTACAACGTCTGGCAGACTGTCGAGGGTGCAAGAGGGTCTCCTGGCTTAGTTGGCCGGACGTGGGATCGGCTGCCGATGTCGTTCGCACAATACCGCGACTGGCAGGCGGAGAACACGGCGTTCGAGGACATTGCAGTTCACAACGCGGTCCAGACCACGCTCACCGGCACCGGTGACCCGGACAGGCTCTGGATTGGCTACGGGAGCGCGTCACTTCTATCCGTCCTAAGTGTACAACCTGTTTTGGGCCGTTGGTTTCTTCCCGGAGAAGAAGGACCATCAGCCGGCGAGGCCGCTCCCGTCGTTGTGATAAGCTACGACACCTGGCAGAACCGCTTGGGTGGAGATCCGGAGATTCTGGACAAGACGTTGACCCTGGACGGAGTCGATCGTGCGATAGTGGGTGTGCTTCCACAATCGTTCAGACTCCGATATCTGGGTATGCACTGGTTGGGCGAAGACCGGGACGGGAAACGCGATGTCTGGATTCCTCTCGGGACTCGCCCTATGGGCGGCAACGGCAACAACCTGGAAGCGATTGGCAGGCTCGCACTCGGAGTCACAGTAGAGCAGGCGCATGCCGAGACCAGCAGAATCATGCAGGCCACCCGAGAAGAAACTGACGTTCGCCTGTTACCGCGAGCAGCAGATGAGACGTACGGTCTCAATTCTCCGCTAATGGTGCTGTTCGGCGCGACCGGTTTGCTGCTTTTGATCGCATGTGGGAACATCGCGACGCTTTCACTGGGAGAGCTGCACGGACGTCGCTTCGAACTCATCACCCGGTCCGCATTGGGCGCCGGGAGGCAGAGGATTGTCCGTCAGCTTCTCACGGAAAGCCTGCTACTGGGCATCATAGGCAGCCTGGTGGGAGCATCGTTGGCCGTCGGTGGGACCAAGGTCCTCATCGCCCTGGCACCACCGCTCCCCCGACTCAGCACCATCGGTGTGGACATTAGGGTTTTCTGCTTTGCCGCTCTTCTTGGTACGCTCACCGGGCTGGTATTCGGAACATTCCCTGCGTTCGTCTCCATAAGGAACTCAGTAAGCGCAACCATGAGTGGCTCGCGCCGAACTGGCTCAGTGAGGCACGGGAGGTTCGAACGAATCATCATCACCTCAGAGATCGCGTTGACCGTTGTGCTTCTGGTTGCAGGCGGGCTGTTGGGACGAAGCCTTGCGCAGTTGTTGTCGGTGGATCCCGGATTCAACCCCGAAGGACTTGCCACCGTCCACATCGCATTGCCGAGGGATGAATACGGAACTCCTCAGACCGCATCCGCGGCGTACAATCGGATCACGGCCGGTCTGGAAGCAATACCCGGCGTCACGGCGGCGACTGCCGCAACAAGACTGCCGTTCCCCGGATTGACCAACACAACAACGCGTCGGATCGTCGGTAGAGAGGATGAGGATGGCATCAGCGCTCAGCAGGTAAGGGTACTGCCCGGATATCACGAGACGATGAACATACCATTGTTGGCCGGGCGCACCCTCACTGATGCCGATGGGCCTGACGCTCCTCCGGTCATGCTCATCAGCGAGAACATTGCGCGCCGCTATTTTCCGAACGAATCGCCACTCGGTGCTCAAGTGGGCGGCTGGGCCATCGGAGGCATCACAATCGTCGGAATCGTGGGGGACGTGAAGCGAAACAGGCTTGGAGTGGAAGCGGATAGGGTATTCTACACTTCCGTCCTTCAGCGTCCACAGTGGAGTCTCAGGATAGTGGCGCGTACTGACGGCGCACCAAGCGCGCTTCTCACACAAATGCGGGATGTCATTCGATCGTTCGATGGCACCGTGCCCGTCACAGAGCCCAACACAATGGCTGCTCTAATCGAAGAGTCAGCCAGCGAGGAACGTTACCGAACCCTCCTCATGGCCGTGTTTGGGGGACTGGCAAGCGTGCTGGCTGCTGTCGGAGTGTTTGGAGTAGCAGCCCGGGCAGTGGCGCTGCGCACTCGCGAATACGGCATTCGCATTGCTCTGGGAGCAGAAAGCAAGGGCCTGGAACGGAGTATCCTTCGCGGCACCCTGAAGACCGGACTTCTTGGGACGGTTGCCGGTTTGTTTCTTGCGGTTTGGGTAACCCGCCTGATGTCCCAGTTCCTGTTCGGAGTTCTCGCCTGGGACCCGCTCACCTACGGAGTGGTCGCGCTGCTGTTGATTGCCGTCTGTCTATCGGCAAGCTACATCCCGGCCAGGCGCGTTACACGAGTCGATCCCGTGGAGGTCTTGAGAGCCGAGTAATGTAAAGCGAGATTAGAGTTCGCCCAACGCCAGTTGCAGAGCATCTGTCACGTCAGTTGGTTCAAACGGCTTCCTCAAAGTCGTCACAACACCCCCCTCACGTTCGGCCAGGTCTGTGAGCTCGTCAAACCCGGAGATTACAATCACTTTGATCCGTGAGTATTCGTCCCTCATGTGACTCAGGAGTTCGAGTCCGTCCATTCGCGGCATCATCAGATCGACGATCGCCAATTCAACCTCATGACCACTCAGTATTTCCAGCGCCTCGACTCCATCTCTTGCCTCGAGGACAAAGTGGTGCATAACCTCGAGACAACGCCGCAGCGCCTGGCGGATTGGGATTTCGTCGTCAACAATGAGGATCGCTGCCAAAATGCCATCCAATCTGTGGATTAACGCCCTCGTTCTCCAAAAAATGAGATCTCTCTACCTCTCCGAGCGTCCTAGCGTGTAGCACGAGCGATCTCAAGCAAAGCACCTCCTAAGCGGCCTCTCCCACCCCTCCTCCCAAAGCATCGCGCACCGACCACAACAACTCCGTAACAGTCCAAGGCTTCTGAAGACAGGGAACTGCAGGGTCGATGGAGGTACGCTGCTGCATCTCCGTTGCAGAGAATCCGCTGGTTATGAGGAACCTGATGGATGGCTGTTGTTGTATCACCGCTTTGTACAACTCCGCCCCCCCGAGCCGCGGCATCACCAGATCCGAGATCACCAGATCGACCTCAAACGGATGTGCATCAAGCGTAGCAAGTGCCTCCTCTCCATCCGCGGCAGCCAGCACCGAGTAACCCTGAGTCTCCAAGACTCGCTTCGCCGCCCGTCTTAGAGCCGTGTCATCCTCGGTGAGGAGAATCGTAGCCGAGCCCGTGAGTGTCCCCGATTCGTAAGACACGCAACGATTTACGCGCTGTGGTCTGCGACCAACCTCGGGGAAGTGCAGCTTCACCACGGTACCATGGCCCAGTTCGCTGTATACATGCACGTACCCACCGTGCTGTTTGACCAGCCCATAGACCATGGACATGCCTAGCCCTGTTCCGACATCGGTTGGCTTTGTAGTGAAGAATGGCTCGAAGATATGCCTCTGAGTCTCCTCGTCCATTCCGCACCCGTTATCGCTGACCGATACGCAGGCATACTCACCCTGCTTGAGCCAAGGGCGCGATGAACAATATGCGGCGTCGAGAGACTGAGGCACTACCTCGACGTGTAGGAGGCCGCCGTGCGGCATGGCATCGCGTGCGTTGGTGGCCAGATTGAGGAGCACCTGCTCTATTGCCCCCTGATCAGCACGTACACTGCCGACCGCGTCATCGATTGACGTCTTCACCTCGATGTTCTCAGGCATCAGCCGATCGAGCATCCCCGTCACATCTCCGACCAGCGAGCGCAAGTCGACCTCCCGAAGCTCCAGTGCGTCATAACGGCTGAAGCCTAGGAGCTTCTTGATCATCGAAGCGCCTCTTTCAGCACACGCCTTCAAGTCATTCAGCTGCTCCCGCCCCCGAGCTGCGTCAGGTGCAAGTTCCCGTCCAACCAACTCGGCGTTGGAGAGAATTATCGCCAGAAGATTGTTGAAATCGTGTGCAATGCCTCCGGTCAATCTCCCGACCGCTTCCATCTTTTGCGCCTGCCGGAGCTGATCCTCCAGTCGCCTCTGGTGAGTGACATCCTCAACAATCAACTCGAAGCCTTCGAGGTCACCGTTGGCGCCGTACACGGGGCGCCCACTGAGGCGGGCAGTGATACGAGTACCATCTTTCCTCTTCCAGCGGACCTCCACTCCTTCTATCCGTTCGGCATCCTTGTGTGCGTTGATCAACTGCTCGCGCACGGCTGGCTGTTCGTAGAGATCACTGGGTTTGACAGAAAGTAGGTCTGCTACCGACTCGTAGCCCAGCATCTCAACTAATGCTGGGTTCACCGTTATGAAGCGGTCTTCGACGCTGGTCACGTAAATGCCGTAAGCAGCATTCCTCACGAGTGCATGGTGGTCGGACTGTCGCTTCCCCACGCTGTCGGCACCATCCGCCCGTTTCGCGAGAGTCGCCTCCAAATCCGCAACGTGCTGGCGCAGTTCAGCCAAGTCTGCAACGAGCTGTGCTTTGGTTTTGCCCATGTCATCGGTCAAGGTTGACACCTTTCACACACTCAGCACGGCAACGGTGCCGCAGGTGTGAAAACTTGCTTGTTAAGCCGACTTTCGCTGGCGGGGCCAATCTGCGGACAAACATCAGGGCCAACAAGTGCGTTTTTGGGGCACCAGGGTACGTAATTGGGACATTTGTATGCTCGGCCACCCCACCAGGCAACCAGCGCTGGACTCAACACCGTGCGCAGGGCGATACTTGGGTCATGTTCGGTTGAGTCCAGATGGTTCCCGATAGCGGGGCATCGCTCAACACAACTGCGAAGACCGGAAGCACTGGCGCATGAAAAAGATTCTGCCACTCGATAACCAGTTGATGGACTACGCCTGGGGATCTCGGCTCCACATACCTCGGCTGATGCGCGAGCCAACTCCCTCCGAGGAACCTCAGGCCGAACTCTGGATGGGAGCGCACCCGAAAGCGCCATCGCGCGTTGCGGGCCGTACGCTACTCGAGATCATAGAGGACGACCCCGTTGGAATGCTCGGTGCAACAACGGTCGATCGATTTCAAGGTCGGCTTCCATTTCTGTTCAAGCTTCTAGCTGCCGACACTCCGCTGTCGATCCAGGCTCACCCAACCAAGGCGCAGGCAGAGGCTGGCTTTGTAACAGAAAACGCAGCGGGACTGTCTCTCGATGCTCCTGATCGCAACTACAGAGACGACAATCACAAGCCTGAGCTACTCTGCGCATTGACGGAGTTTTGGGCCTTGAACGGCTTTCGAGAGTTGCCGAAAATGTTCGAGATCTTTGATGAGGCCGAACTTCTTACGATCAGCTCAGAGATAGAGTCATTCCGCCAGACGCCCAACAGGGATGGCCTCAGACGTTTCTTCCAAGCCGTCTTCAACCTGGACGGGTCGAGGAAGCAATCCTTGCTTGAAGAGCTGCTCGGGAGTGCGCGCAGGTTTGAATCTGTGCGCCCGGAATATCAGTGGGTTCTCCAGATTTCGAATCTGCACCCCGGCGATATCGGAGTGCTGTGCGTGTTCATGTTAAACCTAGTGAAACTCGATCCAGGCCAAGCGATGTTTTGTGCAGCCGGCGACCTCCACTCCTACCTCGATGGCTTCGCTGTCGAGTTGATGGCAAACTCGGACAACGTCTTACGCGGTGGACTCACCCCGAAGCACGTCGACATGCCGGAGCTGATGAGTACGCTCACTTTCCGCGATCGAGACGTCGAGGTGATCGAGCCAGAAGCCGGGCGCTATGTGACCCCAGCAGATGAGTTCGTTCTATCGGTCTTGGAGGTTGAAGGCCGTCAGGAGAAAAGACCAAGCCCAGGTTTTGAGATCCTGGTCAATGTTGCGGGTGACGCCGACATATCGCTGCCCGAAGGCGATGGTGAAGTGCGGCTGCCACAGGGCGCGTCCGTTGCCATACCGGCCACAATCGCGGAATGTGCTGTCTCAGGCTCCGCAACAATCTACGTTGCGGGTGTGCCGACGCCTTGACGAGTCGCGCGGTGCAACCCGTCAAGCGTCCACCTCCGCACCACTCAGCCCACGCCCACCAGCTCGACCAGCACCTCTGCGCCAGGAGCAATGTCCGCAAGCGGAATACGTATACCCCATTCAGTCCGCAGGTGTCTCATCAACGCGCCACCCTGTCTCGGTATCCAGTCCTCAGCGGTGCCAGGTAAGAACACTTCGAGCCATGCACCGTCCAGACCTATCACCTCATCTGCTCGGACGGTGACCTCCAACTGTCCTTCAGCAGCGTCACGCACGTCCAGTACCGTCTCCCATCGAGCAAGCCACCATTCGGCCATCTCACTGCCCGCCGCAAACCACCAGTCGCCTCGAGCACGCGCGCTATCGATAACGTCTGCGGCTACCTGAACCCGAGAGCCTTCGCCTCCAACCTGAGTTCGCATTGAGACAACGGCGAGTGCCCCGAGCGCGTTGATCTTGTTCATTCCGGCGAGATATGCCTCAGTCAGGCGCCTCAAGCGCATTGCGCCATCTTGAACGTATACGTTGTAATCATCC
This sequence comes from Gemmatimonadota bacterium, assembly GCA_039588935.1. GTDB lineage: Bacteria > Gemmatimonadota > Gemmatimonadetes > Gemmatimonadales > GWC2-71-9 > JBDGYW01. The sequence goes on from JBDGYW010000368.1 coordinate 6,471, forward strand.
TTGATGACCCTCGGCAACAAAACAAGCTTTCCGTCGGGTGTGTCAAACACTTCGGGACTGCCGTGA